>JAIFNF010000189.1 GCA_020047885.1 Gammaproteobacteria bacterium
GAGGAAACGGCTCCCCCGGTAACTGAGGAAACGGCTCCCCCGGTAACTGAGGAAACGGCTCCCCCGGTAACTGAGGAAACGGCTCCCCCGGTAACTGAGGAAACGGCTCCCATCGAAGTAGAGCCGGAAATTATCGAAGTAGAGCCGGAAATTATCGAAGTAGAGTTGGAAATTATCGAAGAAATGAATATGTCGTCAGTCGAAACCGAGGATGCGCTTGACTATGGAGGTGGAGATCCGTATGAGCCTACCGAGTCTGGTGAAGGGTTTAGTGAAACCATCAACCCTGATTCGGATGGGGGTGACTTCTAACCTTTTAGTCAAGGGTTGAACTAACGGGGCTTCTCATACAGAGAAGCCCCGTTTTTTTATATATCAATAATATAATACTTGATTGTCCTGAACTAATAGTTAGAGAGGCTTATTCTTGATAAAAGCGAGGTAATTCACCGTATTAGTCTTGCAAGACTGTTCCAAAGCTTCTATCATATCGTTAATTAACCCACTCATAATTTAATCATTCAACCATGTCAACGATGCACTTACTCAAACGCTTTGATAGCGCCCAATTATTTCGTTTGTTCGTAGATGGCCGGTTTCAAAAGAAATATAACGGATGGGTAGGATACGAAGCTGGTGAACCCGGATCGGTCCAAGCTCTGATTAATGGCTTTGTGTTTATGCTAGATCACTTTGATCTCACTGCGGGTCTGCGAGCTACCTACCTGCTAGACCTTCACAAAGTGTGTATGGGGGGCGTACAAACTAAAAATCTCAAGTCATCTCCTGGTGATTTGAGGTTTCTCAACGCAGGCATGCCTTTCTTCCCCAAGACCACTACACTGGAAAACCTAGAAGAAATTCTGGATATGCGAAGGGGAGATGAAACAGCAGTATTTAATAATGCTGCTTATGCTAAGTCTGCTGACGATCTCCATGCTCGTGAACTCCACAACGCTATTCAGCGCTTAGGCAAGCTCAACTACCGTAACTGGTACCCTAATTTATCACCAGACCAGCAACTTGCGCTCGAAAAAAAATCTGGTTTGTCGGCCTTCTATGAAGCTAAACATGCTGTGCAAATGCAGTTTGTACGAAAAGTAGATGAGATCGTAGACCGATTTAATCAATCTATATCTGCTGCTACCATCAATGACGAACGCTTACGCGCAATCGCATTACTGGTGCGAGAACTGGAATTGTTGCACCCATTCCCGGACGGAAACTGTCGTACCTTTGCCTGCGTACTACTGACGCAATTACTACTAAATTACGAATTTCTGCCTGCATTATTAGACAATCCTAATCTTGATGGAGAGTATTCACTGGATCAATGGATTGCAGAAATACGTAATGGCATGGTAATGATGGAAATCTTGCTCAAGGATCCGGTCGCCCGTGTTTATGATTACTCGATTATCGATGCCAACCCCGATCACCGGCTTACTTTCGCCAAAATGTCCCGAGAGTTAGTTGAGAAAATCAATAGCCATCAAGAGATTTTCCTCACACCTGAGCGCTTGATCAGCTACACAGGAGGCCGTTGGCATGCACCGTGTCCGCCTTTCCTACGTTTTACTGGTGTAGGTACCTACAATACCTATTCCCCAGGCAACGTTTACTTCGCGCTTGAAATGGCTTCCTGGGAAAAAGATGGTAAAGACATTCGCTCTGCACTCACTCGCGTATTGGCTAAAGACATGCGAGTTCTGGTACTGGATCGGCCGGAATATGCTGACGGTTGGAACATCCCGGTGTGTCTGGTACCCGATGCTTTGACTGCCTTTAAACAAGTAGCTAGAACTGTTCGTCAGGAACTCAACCCCCTGACGCTACTTATCACCGGCACTGAAGGTAAGACCGGAGCCAAGGTTCAACTGCTCCACCTGTTAAGCCACCAGACCCGCGTTCATGGTGTACGTAATAGCGCCAACACGGAAATACCTGTTCTAAAATCTCTGGCTAACTTAAAGGTTGACGACGAAGTCGAGATTAACGAAGTATCCGTTGGTGCGGACGAGGCTATTCGTGTTGAACGTGCGATGGCCGTTAACCCTGATCTGTGCCTGTTTACTCACCTCGGTCCCAACCACATGGACATCCATAAGACCCTGGATAATCTGTTGTGGGCCAAATCTTCGGTGGTAGTCGGTCTGCGCGATAAAGGTATTTGTATTGTAGACACCACGAATACCCATTGCGAGAACCTGAAGGCATGTATTTTGAAGCGTAGACCGGATGCCCGCATCATTGGATACGGCACTACTCCCGAAGATACTGCACAACTAATTAATAGCACCTTCGATATCGATCGATTGGGTTGGCACGTGCGCGCCAGAATTGAAAGTGAGGAAGTCAATTACTTCCTTCCAATAGTGCAGAATCACGCACCATTAGCCAGTGTTGGCGTGTTGCTTACCATTAAACAGGCAGGCTTCGATGTACTACGCGCTGCCTCTGATTACGCTTCGCTACAGCCCTTTGAAACCATGGGGCAGGTCACATTGCTACCCAAGGATGGTGGGGAAGTGCTTTTCTACGACCAGAGCCGCCGCGGTGGCATTTCAGGCATGCGATCCGCGTTTATCGACTTAGCGAACATCAAAGGTAAGGTCAAGGGCAGAGTAGTGGCCTTGGTGGGAGGCATCTCGGTATTGCGAGACGGTGACTGGACCCGGGAGGTGCATCACCAGTTGGCAGAACTAATTAACCAAAGCCCCATAGATCGACTATTTACTACTGGCAATTATTTCAATTATGTAAGTGAGGCGCTTGAACGCATCCCCGTAAAACACAGCAATGATCTGGAAGAACTGGCAGCTACCCTCGTCCAAGAAGTACAACCAGGAGATTTACTATTTATTATTGGCAGTGCTTATTTATATCTGGGTCGTGTGGCTGAGCGAGTCCGTGAGATATTGACGACGGGCAAGCAAACTGCCAAGGTGGTGGTGGGCGACCACCCACGAGCCGCTGAGTATCGGTTGCTCAAGGTGTATGAAGACATCACTAAAGGAGTCGGCGCGGTCAAAGCATCAGCTTCAAACGGCGTGACGTTTACCGAATACCAAGCCGCGTTGACAAAACATAAAGACTACGCATCCTACCGTGGATATTTGCTGTTCGGTTTCTTCAACAAACTGAGCCAACTGCTTCCTACACTGCGCCCCCTACGCTGTGTTAACACGGAAATTTCGGTTACTGATTGGAAAAACTATGTTGTCACTCCAGCATTCTGCCAACGCTGGTTCAACAACCTCGACAAAAAAAACAATGTCAATAACAAGCAAATATTTGGCAGTTTCTTCGATTTTGGAGACCCTGACTATTTACTCCACTTGGATGCAGCAACCGCCAATTTACACATTGGGCTGGTGCACTGTCCGAACGAAGCCAGTACCTACAAACCTAAGCCCATGAGTCGGCAAGAGAGCGAGCAATTGCTTCAGCGGTATCCGGCACTGCAAGTACTTAAACCAGCCTACCGTACTTGGGGGCCGCAGTGGTTGTCTGTCGATATTGGCCGTTTCATTGAGCCTAATCAACCCGACATCTTTCTGGCAATGGCAGACACAACCAATAGTCTTATGTTTTTCAACTTCATTCGACCTTTCGTCCAGGCACTCGATGCGAGTCTTATAGGTTAGTGTATGTACGAGTCTCTTACCAATGCGCATATCTATACCCCTGGTCCAGTCAAGATGGCAAGTGACACCCTGAGTTTGGGGGGTGTTCAAACACCTTATTTTCGCAATAATGTTTTCTCAAAATTAGTACTAGAATGCGAATCTCTACTACTACTCTTGGCTCATGCCCCGACAGGAAGCCGGGTAGTTTTTCTTACAGCAGCAGGTACCGCCGCCATGGAAGCCACCGTCATAAACCTGCTTTCGCGCAAACGGCCTGTAGGTATCATCAACGGTGGTACTTTTGGTCAGCGTTTTGTTGATATTTGTCAAGTACATCAAGTGCCAGTTCAGGAGGCGCGGGTCGACCGGGATCCGCTTTCTGACGGCGTAGCTTTATCTGCCTTTCATGATGTGGGAGCCTTGCTTGTCAACGCGCATGAAACCAGTATTGGTCACAGCTACGACTTACGCACCACTGGAGAATGGTGCCGCCAACACAGTGCATTGCATATAGTGGACGCTATCAGTCTTTTTGTAACCGACCCAATCGACATGGAGATCGACGGTATCGACGCACTGATCATCTCCTCACACAAGGGCTTGGCACTGCCGCCGGGTCTCGCCATGGTGCTGCTCTCACCCAAGGCACTGGCGCAAATTCATTTTAGTGGCTCCTACTACTTGGACTTTGCTTCACATCTACGCGATGGCGAACGCGGCCAGACTCCTTTCACTCCAGCGGTTTCGATCTTCTTGCAGTTACACCAGCGGCTTAATCAGTTAAACTGGCATGGCCTACACACCGAATGGCAACGTGCTGCCGACGTAGCTGCATACTTCCGGCGAAGCGTGGCGAAGTTACCAATCAAACCCTACTCCATACACATGCCCAATGCCATGACCGCGTTAGAAGTCACAAACGGCGAATCCGCCGCACAAATAGTCCAAGATTTGGAAACGCAATATCACTGCGTTGTCGCACCGAATGGCGGCGCACTTCGTGATAAAGTGTTTCGCGTTTCTCATATGGGCGCAATAGATCGGGCGGACATGGATTATCTTATTATAGCTTTGAATAGTATCATGGGAGCAGGCAAGTGAAAGTCCTCATTATGGCTGCGGGTGTCGGTAGTCGTATCAGTCGCCACCTGCAGAATCAGCCTAAATGCTGTGTTGACATTGAAGGTAAGCCCCTCATCAAAGCCACCTTGGAATTGCTTAATCGTAGGGGCCTGTACAACATTGCCATCGTCACCGGTTACCAGGAAAAATATATTCACCAAGCGTTGGAAGGATTTCAATACATCCGTTATTTTAATCCTTTTTATCGAGTAGCTAACTCGATTTCATCAGTCTGGTTTGCACGTGAGTTTCTGGCTGGTGATGATCTTATTATCATGAATGGTGACGTATTTATGGAAGATACTGTAATCGATCAACTACTGGCCGACAATCGCTCTCCCTTGCTACTCGGCGATAGCACCCGCATCGTTGAAGCTGACTACCGTTTTCAATGGACCACTGATCGCTTACTTAAATATGGTAAGCAACTCAGCAATGAGGATACTACTGGTGAATATGTCGGTATTGCGAAAATAAGCCGTGAATATCTTGTGGGTTTTCGTCAACGTGTGGTTGATGCGATGAGTGCAGAGGACTATCAATGTTGGTGGGAAGACATCATCTATCGTACCGTTGACCAAGGTGAGGATGTCTATATCAAGGATATCGCTGGACACTTTTGGGCGGAAGTTGACTATATTGAAGATTACGAGAGGATTAAACTTTTTATCCGTCAAAATCGTATTCACTGACACTCATGCAAGGATTATGATGATGATTCTTAATAAAATAAATATTAGAAATAATGGTAAATTTATAATTACCAAAGTCCCTGAAGAATATTGTGAGTGTTTGTTTGTATTCCAACAATTTAGGTTTTTCTTTTCCATGCATGGAAATCGCTACTCGCCGGCTAATTTAGCTGATGTTGATGCTACAGGACTGCCCGATTATGTGTTGAATCTAATGCATCAACTTGTTGTAGCTCACGCAATATTGGTTGATTTAGTAGGTTTACCCGATATTTTTAAAGAAGGTAGATTTTATGATGTTGAATTTCGATACTTAGATATTTATTTAGACGATATACCGGTAAAGCATGGAATAGCTTCAGCAAACGCATACTCTTCAAGCGAACCGATACTAAGAGATAGCAGTTTTGAAGGTCAATCGATCAAGCTCATACTCCATCGGGAGTTAGGTAAGAAAACGCTTACCCCTCTTCATGAGCTTTTCCACATTTTTCAGTATGCTATGACGCCATTTAATAACGTTTGGTTTATGGAAGGATTGGCAAGATGGGCGCAGCAATTAATGCAGCTTAAACCTGCGAAGGGAGACACTCTGCCGTTAAATAATTACGAAATTCAATTATTGTTGAATAAATGGCATGAAGCTGAGTCGTTCTGGATTCGCCTAGATCAATTATGTATGAAAAAATCAAAAAGAACATTGCCTAAAGAATTAGCTGAGTGTGGATTAGTAATAAATACTCAAGTTGCTTATGGCGGATTTGTACAGGCATTCTTGAAAGATTGTAATTTACAAACAAAATGCCTAATGCAGGAACAAAAAGCACGTGAATTGGTTCCAGGTAATGAGTGGGAACGATTAGAGAAACGCTCGGCTAATAATAACCCGTATATATTCAGAGCCATAGTAAATGCAATAGTTGAGCAGAACCCACCTTTAGATCCAGAACTCGACGCTTTTTTAAAATTAGCCAAAAATTATGCCTATTCTGGCATAGAACTATTCGATACATTTAAAATCCAGTCACTTATGACACTTTTACGTAAACTTGAAATTGGTAAAGTTTTTAATCAAGATAATCCTTTTCAAGTAACTAATTATTTTGAACCTGTGACTGGTACGCTATCTTGGAGCAAAGTTTCTTTACACCAAAAATTTATGAGTGAAAAAGATTTTCAGGCACTGTGGCCTATACGCAATCTAATTGGAACTTTGGATATTTCTAATTTTGACAATATTACCGTGTTGACAGGCTTAGATAATATTGAAAGTATAGAAGGTGACTTGATCATTTCAGGAACTAGTATTCATCATCTGGATGGATTTAATCGATTAAAAAGAGTAAAAGGAAAAATTATATTATCTAATAACCTACTATTGCGACAAATCAATGGATTTAATTCATTACAAACAATTGATCAAGAACTGGTTATTTCTGAAAATCCACAACTTGAAGTTTTAAATGGATTTAACTCGCTTAGTGATGTTAAAAAAGGCGTATTGAAAATAGAAAATTGTAAAAAATTAGCAACTATTAACGGATTTTCAAGTCTTAAGAGAACTAATGGAATCACTCTAAATAGCTTAGGAATATCGAACATCAATTTTTTAAAAAACCTGTTTCATCAACATCCTCATTATAATGGAGCAATTAAAATTACGAGTACAAAATTGTCTAATTTAGACGGGTTGGCTAGTTTAGTTAGCACTACATCTTCGCTGTATCTCCATGCTAATCAGTTAGAAAATTTGTGTGGACTAGAATCGCTCGTTGAAGTAGGCGCTAGTCTTTCACTATCAAGCAATTATCTGGCTGACATTTCGCAACTAAAAAAATTAACTCGTGTTAATGGTATGCTTGGATTAGCTTATAATAAGCTTAAATCTTTGGACGGATTAGAAAATTTGAAATATTTGAAAAGTGTAAATTGGAACCAACAACAAATCAGAACATTAGTCATTCAAGGTAACCCTCAATTAATAAATTTGAATGCCTTAAAGAATATCCTCGAAGCCAATAAAAATTTAGTTGTTTACACAGACAATCTCGCTCAATATAAAGTGTATCCTGAACCTACGGCACCGTTTTATCAAAATGGCTTTCAGGTATATGATACAAGTTTGCAAAATCTAGTTGAATCAAATTTAATAGAATTTTCGTGTTTAAAAGAAATGCCCGTTATTTTATTTCCTTCGATGGGTCCTAGTTGGACTTTAAATATTTTAAAGAATACATTTTGTCATGCGCTTATCTTTGATTTTAAAGATGTCGGAACTGTTATTTCTTTTTGCAAAAAAAATTATATAAATATAATTTTTCCAACAACTATATCCTCAACAAAATTCTTACTAAAATACCGAAATGAGTTTTTACAGGCAGGTATTAATTTTCTGATACCTGAGAATGATGTATTAAATATACTTCAAAATAAACTTAGTTTTTATAAAGCTATGAAAGACTATGGATTTGGAAATTTTATTCCTGAAATATACGAAAACATAGATCAAGTAAAATTTCCGTGTATCAAGAAAAACGTTTCAAGTTCGGGGGGTAAACATCAAGTAATTATACATAAAAAAGAAGATATTGGTAACGAAGCATCTGACGCAGAAGTTTTTTGTGAATATTTTAAGGGAAATACTGAGTATGCTACAAATATAATGTATGCCGATGGTAAAGCATTGTACTGTGTTACGTTTGAAAAAAAAGCTAATAGTGAGTTTTATATTTTAGGCACTGATAATAATAAATATGATACCGTTGAAAATAAGCTTGTTAGTACGCCATTTATTGATACTTTTGAGAAAATATTAGCTCTTTTTAAATATAAAGGTTTTTGTTGCTTTGATTATAAAATTGTTGATGGTATACCAAAAATTTTCGAAATTAACCCAAGGCTTGGCTATAGCAATACATTAGATAAAGAGGCGCTTTTTAATAGCATTCAAGCATACTACAGAGCAGTATTAAATCATAACTCTTAATGTGTTTTAGTCTACCCTAATAAATATCTGGACACGCTACTTCAGGTAGCTTATTGATTCAGAAAATCGGTTAACAGAAAAGATCATGACACTTATGCTCTCTACTGATAAGGTACCGTAAACTTTATGTTCTCACTCCCTTGGGAATTCATCCATTTGCTGACATAAGCGGATGGCTTTTGGACATGCTATTGTCCCCGGTCGCAGATCCTCAAAATTCAATGTAACCCGTTAAAGTAGCCATATAGGTGATACATGCTTAATCTTAAAGCACTGTTAAATTTCGACCCCAGACAGATATTCCGTTTTTTCGTCGATGGTCGTTTTTTGAAAAAATATCGGGGATGGCTTGGGTATGAAGAAAGAGAGCCTGGTTCGGTTCAGGCAATGTTGAACGGATATAGTTACATCATCGATAACTTCGACTTATCCGATGGGGTAAGTGCTAGGTATATCAAGGGGCTACACAAGGCATGTACTTTCAATGTCCTTATGAAAAATCCGAAAACGACCCCTGGCGATATGCGCTATCTCGAATCTTACTACCTCTTGCATGCGGGCGATGTATCCATCGACAGCTTAAACGAATTGCTCGATTTCCGAAGAGGTGATGATTCATTCTTGTTTAAAGACAAAGAATTTGCGAAAACCGCGAAAGAACTGGATGCAGAAAAACTACACAAAACCCTACAAAAAAGAAACCTGAAATTCAGGCCATGGTACCCTAAATTAGATAAATTTCAGATTGACGCGCTTAATTTAAAATCAACACTGGCTGA
>JAIFNF010000132.1 GCA_020047885.1 Gammaproteobacteria bacterium
GCCGAAGCGCAGGGGTTCACGCTCCACCAGGAAGAAGCCAGCGACCGGCTGGAGGAATTGATTCTCAAACTGCACACGGCAACCGGCGAGCGGGTGGTGGTGCTGGTAGATGAATACGACAAACCGATTCTGGATCATCTTCTTCAGCCGGAGCGGGCGCTGGAATTGCGTGAGGGATTGCACAATCTCTACTCGGTTCTAAAAACGCAGGATGCCCGGTTGCGCTTTGTGCTGCTGACCGGAGTGAGCAAAGTCTTGCCGTTCTACGGGTTGAATAACCTGACCGATCTAACGCTTGATCCACGTTGCGCCACGCTTTGCGGCTACACCCAAAGTGAATTGGAAACGACGTTCGCCGAGTGGCTGGAGGGGGTTGATTTGGTAAAACTGCGGCATTGGTACAACGGCTATAACTTTCTCGGTGAGTTTGTTTATAACCCCTTTGATGTACTGCTGTATCTGGATTCCCGCCAATTTCGCAGCTACTGGTTTCAAACCGGGACGCCGACGTTTCTAATCAACCTGCTAAAGACCCGGCGTTATAACTTGGCGGGTCTGGATCGGCTGGAAGTGGGGGAAACTCTGTTAAGCAGTTTTGATGTCGGCTGTATTGAACCGGAAGTCCTGTTATTCCAGACCGGCTATCTGACGATCCGCGACCGGATTTATCAAGGCGGACGGATCAAATACCAGCTCGGCTATCCGAACCAGGAAGTGCGGATGAGTCTAAGCGATGCCTTGCTCAATGCCTTGACGCCGGAGATGCAGCGCAAGGAACAGACGCAGAATCGGATTTACGCCGCACTGGAAGCCGATGATCCGGAGGGATTACGCCAAGCGTTTGAAGCCTTTTTCGCGTCGATCCCCCATGACTGGCATCGACGCAACGACATTGCTGATTACGAAGGCTACTGGGCGTCGATGGTCTATTGCTACTTCGCGGCTCTCGGGTTGACGGTGATTCCGGAGGATGTGACGAATCACGGGCGCATCGATCTGACGATTCTCTGGCCGGGGCGGGCGTATATTCTGGAATTCAAGGTGATTGAACTGAGTGGGTCGGGGCGAGCGCTGGCGCAACTGCTCAGCCGGAATTATGCGCAGAAATACGCCGGTCAACCGATGACGTTGATCGGCATGGAATTCAGCAGCGTGAAGCGCAATCTGGTCGGTTGCGAATGGCAACGGTTGCCGTAGACGATCCGCCCGCTCCCGTGCGGTTCGGCAGCCATTTTTCGGTACTCATCGCCGAAGTCCACTTGAGGAAGGCTACAATGCCGTCCAGCTAAACTTAGTGAGATGTGCCATGCCTGCTATTGTTGATCGTCTGTCTGCCGAGCATCGCCACGGCGATGAAGCATTTCCCACTGCCAAAGCCGCAGTGCATACCGGTGAACAAGGGCCACCGTTCAGCGTCCCGCTCCGGTTTTTCCTGACCGCGCCCTGGTTTCTGGTACTGGCGGCGATGTTAATCTCCTGGGAAGGACCGCTGATCTTCGCCAGTCGCTGGTTGCCCACCATGCTGGCGCTGACCCACCTGCTGGTATTGGGCTTTATGGCGCAGACCATGATGGGCGCGTTGCTGCAAATTTTGCCGATGGCGGTGGGCGTGAGCGTCCCTTACCCTCACCTGACCGCCGCGCTGATTCATATTCCTCTGACGCTGGGGACGCTGACGCTGGTCGGCGCGTTTCTGTTCGGCGAACCGGTTCTGTTCACTTACGCCATCGGGTTACTGAGTCTAGGATTTGGTGCCGCGTTGATCGCGTTTAATCTGGCGGTTTGGCGAGCGCCAGTGGCCGACGGTACGGTTGTCGCCCTGCGTTGTGCGCTGGGGGCGTTGCTAATGACGGTAGTCCTGGGGCTATTGCTGGCCGGCAATCGGAGTGGGATCTGGAGCGTACCGTTGGTCATGATCACTGAACTTCATTCGGTGTGGGGACTAGCGGGCTGGGCGGCGTTATTGCTGGCTGGCGTGGCGTATCAGGTGGTGCCGATGTTTCATCTCACACCGGCCTACCCCACCTGGCTGACCCGGAGTTTCGCGCCTGGCATGACCGGACTGTTGAGCACTTGGACGGTCTTCACCCTGATTGGCTGGCCGACGGTGGCGATGTGGGTCAGGATCGTGTTGACGGTCGGGTTGATGGTGCTGGCGATGGGAACGCTGCATTTATTCACGCAACGCCGCCACAAGACGGGCGATCCGACCCTCGGTTACTGGCGGATTAGCATGGCCAGCTTGTTTGCCGGTGCCGGGTTGTGGGTGTTAACTCAGTGGATTACAGCGTTGGCGCTGGCTCCCCAAGTCGATTTATTACTGGGTACCCTGCTGATCATCGGATTCGCTATCGCGGTGATCAATGGCATGTTGTACAAGATTGCGCCGTTTCTAGCTTGGTTCCATTTGCGGGCGCGGTTCCCAGAGCAAGCGAACGTGCCTAATACGAGGCAATTGCTGCCGGACGCGCCGATTCAGCGGCAAATGTGGGGATTCCTGGCGACGGTGCTGTTGTTATTGGGCGCTGCGGTTTATCCCGTCATCTTCACCTATCCGGCGGCGCTGGCGCTGGGTATTACTGGCGCTTGGATGGGTGTCAATATGTTCAATGTGGCGTGGTTTTATCGTCAGTGGTCTCGGCAAAATATCCCGGTTTAAAGGCGGGAAACCGGCAGGCCGCATCCAGGCCGCCTGCCGGGTTAAGGGGAATTAGCCTTTCGGCATCAGGAGCGCCACATAAACCGCCGCGAAAATGGCGGTGGTGATGACGCCGCTGATGTTGGCTCCCAAGGCTTGTGGCAGGATGATGACGCCCGGTCCCACCGATTTTTGCGCCACCTTGGCCGTCGTCGGTACGCAACTGACTCCGGCAATGCCAATCACCGGGTTGTACTTTTTACCAGACCAGTAGTACAGCGCATAACCGCCGAGAATTCCGCCGATGCCGGAAATCAGCAACGCTAAACAGCCGAGAATCAGCAACTTCAACACTACCGGGTTCAGGATCGTGTTAGCTTCGCACAGGATGCCCAGCAGCAGCCCCAGGAAGAAGGTCGAACCGTACAACACGGTGTTGGAGAACAGCTCGTAAAAATAGGGCAAGTCGCTCTCGCGAATGACCACGCCCAGGAACAGTGACAGCAGCAGTGGCGAGGCGACCGGGAACAACAGACTGAGCAGAACACAAGCGGTCACCGCAAACACCAATTTCTCGTCCGAGGTGATGGTTCGGGTTTTCTCTACCGGCATGGGTAGGTTGCGCAGCCGTTCAGGGATCATCAGCTTGATGAGGTACGGGTAGCCGCCGTAAGTCAGGCCCAGGTATAGGTAGGCTACCACCGTGATCGGTACAAACAGATCCTTCGCCAGCGACAATGAGGTAAACAGCACCATCGGACCGTCTGCGCCACCAATGATGGCTACTGAAGCCGCTGCGCCTTTAGTTAGTCCCATCGCAATAGCAATCGGGTACACCATCGCGGTACCCAGCTCCGCGAACAGCGCGATGATCATGCTTTGAAAGGGCCGAGCCATGACAAAGCCCACGTCCAGCAGGGTGCCGATGCCCATAAACACGAGACAGGCAATCAGGCCGTTGCTGAACATGAACGTGTAAATCGGCTGGAGCCAGTCGATTTGCAGAATGTTCATCAGCGCGTTGGTATCTTGCGCCAACGGGGCAACATGCAAGGTGCCGGCGATCTGACTGGGAACTGTCTGGCCAGCCGCTTGGAGCGCCTCGAACGTCATGCCGCTGCTCGGATCGACGTTGTAGAAAAACATCACCCCGGCATTGACCGTCGCCATGCCCAGCCCCATCGGGATCATCAGCAGGGCTTCCAGCACCCCCTTCCGCCCCAGATAGAGCAACAGGATACCCAGCACCATCAGAAAGATTCGCCCAAAAGCGATCTTGGGGTCGGTCGAAAAGCCTTGCACCAGGGTGTTGATCCCCTGGAACAAGTCAAGAAAATTCAGGGATTCCATAACGGAACACTCCCGGCCTTAGCCAATGGTCAACAGCGCCTGCCCGGCATCCACCGGATCACCCGGCTTGACCGCGATGCTGATAACTTTACCGCCGTGTTTGGCGACAACATGCGTGACCATCTTCATGGCCTCCAGGGACACCAGCTTGTCGCCTTCATTGACCGCCTGGCCGACGTTGACGTGGATCGTTTGCACCACACCGCCCAAGGGCGCTACTTCATCGCCGGGTCCCGCTGCTGCTGGACCTGCTGCCGCGACGGGCGCTGGAGCAGTAGGCGTCGGCGCGGCCTGCGGGACAACGCTCATGCTGCCCGGTTCGGGATACAGGTTTTGGGCGCCATCAGTCGAGATGTCTTCAACGGCAACGATGTACTGCTTGCCTTCGACGGTGATGCGGAATTTCTTCTCCATGGGATGGTTCTCTCGCAAAAGTGGGGGAAATCAGGAAGTTCAGGGTTCAAAGCGCAGGTTTTAATGCGGCCCGCGCGGGACATGGGACGTGTGATGCACCGAGCGGGCTTCGGCAGTCCAGGAATAGCCGCGTCCCGGCGCGTCAATCCGCAGGATGCGATGCGCGCCCATCATGGCGGCCACCGTGGCGGCAATCACCGCCAGGTGTTCCTCGGGGATGCCCGCGATCACGGGCTGGGCAGCAACGGTCGCCGGTTTGGGCGGCGCTTTGGCCCCCGCTTGCTCGGCCTGCCGCGATAGCACCCAGACAATCCCGCGAATGACCACCGCGACCAGCATCGAGATGACGATCACGATGCCATAAATCACGAACATGTCGCCGATGGCGTCGAACGTGGTGTAGTTCTTCATCGATAGCTTTCCGTTAGGTCTGAGCAGGGAAAACCGGCTTGGCCGGTTCTCCCTGAGCCGGTTTAGAGCGGGATGTCGCCGTGCTTCTTGGAGGGGCGCAACTCACGCTTGGTCAGAATCTTGCGCAGCGCCAACGCGATGGTCGCACGGGTGTCAGCGGGTTCGATGACATCAGTTATGTAGCCACGCGAAGCCGACATGTACGGCGAGGCGAACTTGGCGCGGTACTCGTCCGCCAACTCCTTGGCCTTGGCCTTGCGATCTTCGGCCGCCTTGAGTTCGCTGCGGTACAGGATACCGACCGCGCCCTCCGCGCCCATGACCGCGATTTCTGCCGTCGGCCAGGCGTAGACCAGATCCGCGCCCATTTCCTGGGCGCACATCGCCAGGTAAGAGCCGCCGTAGGCCTTGCGCAGGATGATGGTGATCTTGGGCACCGTCGCTGAGGCGTAGGTATAGAGCATTTTCGCGCCATGGCGGATGATGCCGCCGCGCTCTTGCTCGATGCCGGGCAGGAAGCCGGGGACGTCGACTAGCGTGACCAGCGGGATGTTGAAGGCGTTGCAGAAGCGGATAAAGCGGGCGCCCTTGTCGGACGAGTCAATATCCATCGCCCCGGCCTTGACCATGGATTGGTTGGCGAGCAGGCCGACCACGATGCCTTGAATGCGGGCGAAGCCGACCACGATATTGCCCGCCCAACCGGCGTGGACTTCGAGGAACTGACCGTTATCGACCAGTCGCTTGATGATCAACTGCACGTCCATCGGTTCCGAGGAGGTGTCCGGGATCAGCGCATTGATCTCTGGATCGGAGGACAGGTCGAGATCCGGGTAAGGCCGGTGCGGCGGATCCTCGGTGTTGTTGGACGGCATATAGCTCAACAACGCTTTGGCGATCTGAATCGCGTGGCGGTCGTCTTCGGCGATGAAGTGGACGTTGCCGCTGACCGTGGCGTGCATCTGGGCGCTGCCGACTTCATCCAGGCTGGTGGTGCGTCCGGTCACCGCCTTGATCACCTCCGGACCGGTGATGAACATGTAGGCGTTCTGCCGGGTCATGATGATGTAGTCCATCAGCGCCGGCGAGTACGACGCGCCGCCCGCGCAGGGACCAGCAATGATAGCGATCTGCGGCACCACGCCGGACAGCAGCACGTTCTGGTAGAACACTTCGCCATACCCGGACAGGGCGTCTACCGCTTCCTGAATACGGGCGCCGGCGGAGTCCTTGAACGCGACCACTGGGACGCCGATTTTCAGCGCCATCTGCATGGACTGGACGATTTTCTTGGCGTGCATCTTGCCGAGCGTCCCGCCCATGACCGTGAAGTCTTGGCTGAACGCGGCGACCGGGCGACCATCGACAAAGCCGGTGCCGACTACGACGCCATCAGACGGCAATTCCTTATCCGCCAGACCGAAATGCTTGCCGGCGTGTTTGGCGTGAGTGGCGATTTCCTGGAAGGTGTCCTCCTGGAACAGAACCTGTAGCCGCTCACGGGCGCTGAGCAGACCCTTGGCGTGGCGCTCCTGGATTTTGTCTTCACCGCCGCCGGCCAGTACTTTGGCGCGGCGTTCCCGGAGAATTTCAAGCTGTTTCTCGGAAAGCATGTTTTTTCCCACCTCTAGGGGGTTCGAATGAGTCAGCAATCACTAAAAAGGAAAGAACCATCACTCTTTCCCACCGGCCTGCGTTCGGGGGCGCGGGACTGGAATTATCGTTGTACGCGGGGAGAAATGGCTTGGGCGGAGGAGCCAGCGTTCAGCAGGGAGAGTTGGAACCTCATCCAGCGATGGGCGCTGCCTGATCCTGTTCAACCGTTAAGAGTAGTCAAAATCCGGGCAAACGCGATAGCTGCTGCAATTTTTGACGAAATTTTTATACGCCCTCCCTTTGGCGGGGGGAGGGTGAGAGCATCAGGAATGTGGAGCCGTTACCGAATGCTTAACCACTTTGGCATCGGTTACCGGGGACGGTGTGGCATCCGCCGATGCCGTCTCCGGCAAGGTGCGAATTAAATCGCCGCGCCGGTGGGAGCGTCGCAGGGCTTCGCGGTTGAGCAGATGACGGGAGCGCTGGGTCTGGGCGGTTGAGTAACGAGTCATGGCCGCAATGCCTTGGCGGTGTCGCGCAGGGTCTGGCTGTTGATGGCGGCGTGATAGTGGATGCTGAAATCAGAACCGCGCTGGGCTTTTTTGACCATGCTTTCCAGATTAGGCCGCTTGTCTTCGGGGTTCGGGCCGCTGCCCATGCCGCCGCCGAATTCAACCATATGAGTCACGCCGTCATGGAATGCGGTTTCCAGATTATTAATCCATTTGACCGGGTGGAAAAGCTGGAAGAATAACCCGGTTTTGATGGCCGCTGGATCGGGATGGTGAGGGGTTCCGGTATAGTTTGACAGAACCTTTAGCGTTGGCGCGGTCATCGCTGCGGCTTCCAGCACCGGGCGGAAGTGCAGCGCGGCGGTAATCATGTAGAAGGTGTGGAACGCGCCTTCAGTTTTGAGCCGAGTTGGCTTCTTGCGCGGGAATAGCGTGTGAGATTCTTCGGTCAGCCGGTCGAGATCTTCGCCGCGTCCGCCGACCACGGTCTGGTCAGGCAGGTTGCAGGCGGCAATCGCGCAGAAGTGCTTTTCCGCCAGCGACTGGACGTTATCGAGGTGCAACGGGAAAGCCAGCATTTCGCCGTCGCCATAGGTTCCCATGCATTCGCCGCGTTTTTGGACCAGGTGCAGGGCAGTCGCGAAGTCCAGCGCACCCGCAGCGACCAGGGCGCAATATTCACCGAGGCTGTGTCCCGCGGTCAGGACGGGTTGTACCTGACCCTCAGTCAGTTCGTGGAAGATGCTCAGACAGGCCAGCGAGTGGGTAAGCAGGGCAGGTTGCGTGTGGCGGGTGAGTCGGAGGTTGTCTTCGGGTCCCTCCTGGCAGAGCGTGATCAGGTCGTAACCCAGAATGTCGTTGGCCTGTTCGTAGAGTTGCCGGGCGGACGGAAAGTCGCGGATCAGGTCGCTACCCATCCCGACATACTGGGAACCTTGGCCGGGAAATACGAACATGATCTGGGGGTTATGAATCGACACCGTAATGGCTCTCCGGTTGGGGATGATGAAAAACGCGCAAGGATAGGCAGAAGCTGTGGATAAGGCAAGATGAACGGGTATTCAGGGGTTCAGGATGGGGCTGTGGATGGCGCAACTTCCGCTCGATAGACCAATTCCCAGCCGCTATAAACCAGCACCAGCGGGTGCAGTGTGGCGGGACCCAAGACCTCCCGCACTCGCGCATCCTGCATATACCGCGCTAATTGCATCTCAGCCTCGGCAATGACCTTCTCGCGCTGCGCCGGGTTGTCCTCGCCCCGCTTGAGATATTTCAGTTCGATCAAATAGGCATGGCGCATATCACGATAGCGGGCATAGAACGGCGCTAGATAGAGATCGACAAACCCGCCACCCCATTCCTGCTCGCTCCAGACCCGGAAGTAAGGCGTCAGATTCAGCCAGGCCAGCAGAAAGCCCTGAATCATTTTCTCCCCTTGCAGGTAATCCCGGACACTGGCCTGCTGCTGAATCTGCTCGCTCAGATAGTCGAAGAATGCCACCCATTCGCCCCGATAGGCCATGGTGTGCAGCTTTTCGCCAATGATCCAGACACTCGGCTTGAAAATCCCCACATCCCGATAAGCTTCGCGCAGATAGCCGTACATCAGTTGTCGGACGGTACGGTTGGGAATCTTGAGCAGAGGCCGGGACTCCCGTTCGCCAGCAAACGTCAGCAAGCCCAGGTAATAGAGCAGGGAGATAAAGTTCTCGGGCTGGAGCAGTGCCTCGACCGGGAAGCTCGTCTGGATGTCACTAACCTGCTCCCCGGTTTCAATAATTTCGCGCAGGCGGCTGAAATTGCCGTTCAGGGTTTGATCAATTTGCACCAGATAGCGCAATTTCCCATAATCAATCCGCACGTTGTGGTCAATCAATTCATCCGGCGGGTCGCCTAATCGATAAAGGTGCTGCAAGTAATACAGCGCCATGTCGCTATTGGTCACCGATTCAGCACATTTTTTATGAAAATGGTAATGGTTATACCAATCATCCAGCACCGGGCGATGCTGATGATAGTCCTGACCAAAGGTGGCGAACAATTCTGCCATTTCATCCGCATTGAATCCCAGCAGGCCGTTGAACTCCCGATCCAGACTGATATTAGTGGCGATGTTAAAGCCGCTGGTGACATCGTCCATGGTGATCGGCGAGACCCCGGTGATGAACAACCGCGACAGCCCGCCGCCGGTGCGTCCGACCCCTTCCTTGAGGACGCTGAAGAAATGCCGGAAGAAGCCGCCGCCATGCGTCAGTTCCTGATATTTCTGCCGCC
>JAIFNF010000172.1 GCA_020047885.1 Gammaproteobacteria bacterium
CAATATGGCATTTAAAAACGACAGGGTCAAATCACGCTTGTCTTGAATCTTATGAAGCGAGACACTGAGAAAAATATCAACGAAAATATCCGAAATACCTGTGGAGGAGCGTAACCGTGAAGTCGTGGATCAATGAAGACATCTTCAAAACCTGGACCGACGCCCAGAAGCGCCTGTGGGAGAGTCTGTGTTCAGCGATACCCTTCCAACCACCCGCCGGCGTTGAGGCCTGGCGCGAAACCTACCTGAAAAACCTGGACACCTGGGAATCTGCGGTTAAACAGACCCTTGAACAGGAAGTCGCCTGGGTCGAGCAATGGGTGCAGCGGGTGGCCGAGGAGCGGGGAACACCAGAGATGATGGCCGCCTGGGTGCGGCAGATGGAGGAAGTGCTGCAACGCTGGATTCAGACGCAAAACCAGTGGTGGGAAGAGTATTTCATAGTCCTGCGCCGGGGCGGCTTGGCCTACCCGGCCCGGACCGGCCTGACATCATCGCCGCCGATGATGGAGCCGACGATGGAACCTGTGACTATACCGGGGCCTGTCGTCGCCACTGAACCGGTGACTCCGGCTATTCCGACGCCCGAAACTGTGCCTGAACCCGTGGCCGTCGTTCCCGAAGCTGTTCCCGAACCCGTGGCTGTCGTTCCCGAGGCTGTTCCCGAAGTTGTTCCCGAAGCTGTGCCTGAACCCGTGGCCGTCGTTCCAGAAGTGGCGCCATCCCGAGCGCCCGCCCTCCCGCTGGTTGCTGCAACGCCTGACGATCTCAAACTCATTACGGGCATTGGCCGCGCACTCGAAAAGAAATTGCGCACCTGTGGCATTACGACGTATCGGCAACTGGCGACCTTGAACGATGCCGACATCGAACGCCTTGAGGCTCGCATCAAATCGTTCGGGCGCATCCGCCGCGATAATTGGATGGGTCAGGCCAGGGCGCAACATTTCGAGAAATACCAGGAAGCGCTCTAATCCACAACCACTCGTGCGATCTGTGCGGTATTGAGCAGCCACGTTTTTTTAGTGAGCGCACGGTCAGTGATGTGACCGGTATGAGCAACGTGCGGGACGTCATCCCGTTCTCACAGATGCCGCACAGATTTTTAGTGTTTCCAGAGATTTGCCGATGACCTTTCCCCAGCAAACCGCGCCTTCCAAGAGTGGCGCCCGCCGTGCCAATGCCTTGCCGTCCGCTTGCATGCTGGACGAGTACCGCATCGACACCATTCTCGGCGCTGGCGGTTTTGGCGTGACCTACCAGGCGCTGGATACCCACTTGGACACCTGGGTGGCCATCAAGGAATATTTCCCGGTGGAATGGTCGTTCCGCGATGCCGATGGCGTTACGGTTTACCCCAATACTCAGGGTGAGGCCAAGGACGGCGATGGGTCACAATCAGACTATCTGTGGGGGCTGGAGCGCTTTCTCGAAGAGGCGCGGGTGTTGGCGCGCATTCAGCATCCTTGTGTGGTGAGGATCAAACGCTATTTCCGAGCGCACGGGACGGCCTATATCGTGATGGATTACGAGGAAGGCCGGCCATTGAATGCTCTGCTACGCGACGGAGAAACCCTCGACGAAAATACGGTGTGCAGTCTGCTCGAAGACGTGCTGCCCGCGTTGGCGGCCGTCCATAGGCAAGGTTATCTGCACCGCGATATCAAGCCCGCCAATCTGTACGTCCGCGCCTGCGATCATCGGGTGATTCTGATCGACTTTGGCGCCGCCCGCCAGGCGATGGGGCAACACAGTAAAAGCGTGACGAGCATGTTTTCGCCAGGTTATTCACCCATTGAGCAATATCTGGTCGATGGCAAAAACTATGGCCCATGGACGGATATCTACGCACTCGGCGCGGTACTCTACCGTTGCATCACCGGCCATGCGCCACCTCAAGCTGCTGACCGGTTGCTGGGGGATACCCTGGAGCCGGCGATCACGGTTGGCGCCGGGCGTTATAGTACTCCTCTGCTGGATGTGATTGACCGGGCGCTGGCGGTGCGTCCGGAGCAGCGGTTTGTCATGATAGCCGACATGCAGGCCGCACTGATGGGTTCGCAGAACGGCAACGGTGACCGGACTGTTATCATGCCCTTGGCCAAGCCGGGTGAATGGGCTCAGGCGTCTGAAGAATCACGAGTCACTCAATCACCAGTAGCGTTGCCGCCGGGTAGCACCGCCGCTCGCTGGCGACTGCCTATCATCCTCGTTGGCGGCTTGGCGCTGATGGCGACCGCCGCGGTTATCATCGGACTCGGTTCCTCTCAACCGGCACCGACGCTAGAACCGGTGCCGGAACAAAAACCGCCACCTCGTTATAGCCTGGGTCATGGCGAGTCGCCCCTGTCGCTAACGCCCGCCACTCCCTCCATGGGTTCACCCTCTCCTGCGGTTACCGTCCCCAATACCACGCCTCCAGTAACGTCTGAACCGGCGGTAGCACCACCGACTCCAATCACTCGTGCTTTGACAAACTCCCCCAATCCGGCTGAGACGCCGATCATCCCGGTCACTGATCCGATAACCGCAGGAGCGTCGCCAAAAACGGCTGATGTGGAAAGTGCGCCGCCACTGCCGGCTGCGGGTATGACGGGTAGCCCACCTTTAGCGCCAGATACTCCAGCGCTGGCCACAACACCGTCGGTCGATACGCCGGTACGGGCTACTCCGCCGGTCGCAAGCCAAAAAACCCAGACGACCCGGGCGCCGCCCAAGCGAACCCGGACTGTCCGACAAAGATCTCCCCGGCAAACCAGGGAGCAACCGGTCGTCATTACCCCTACCCAACCCGTTCAAGCGCAACCTGCGCCAGCACTAAAGCATAACCAGCTCTGGGATGCGCCCTCTGACATGGGATTCAACCAAAAATGAAACTCAAGTTATGGCCTTTTTCACGCCAGCAGGATCAACTACAGGACATTATCCCCGTCCGAACCCGGTTTATCCGTACTGATTCAGTCGGGAAGGGCGATTTGCGGATTCGCTCGACGCCCTGTCGATTGGGTCGAAAGCCCAACAACGACCTCTGTTTTGATAACGATTCGGTCTCAAGCCACCATGCTGAAGTCCATTACTTGCCCGATGGCATGTTTCAAATTTGTGATCTCGGTTCGACGAACGGCACCTGGGTCAACGGACAACGCATTCAAACCCAGCTTCTCAACCCTGGCGATGTCGTCGAACTGGGGGAGGTGCGCCTGCACTTCCGGGTCGGCGATTAGCGCGGGAGTGGATAAAACGAAATGGCGGCATGGGTTCATGATGAAGGTATGGCGCAGGGCTGTCGTGCTCGCCAGGAAGACGATTACGGCGTCTGTGAATTACCGCCGACTCTGGGTGCCGGTGATCTGTTGCTGGTGCTGGCCGATGGGATGGGCGGCGAACGGGGTGGCGCACGCGCCAGCGCTTTGGCGGTGCGCAGTTTTATCACTACTTACGATCGGGTACCGGCCACGACGATTCCCGAACGTCTCGCTCGCGCACTGACTGAGGTCAATGCGCAAATGCGGCAGGAAGCCGCCACCGATCCGGAAGAACTGAACGGTATGGGTTGCACTCTGCTGGCGGTCGTGCTGGCGGAAGAAGGTCTGTATTGGGTGAGCGTCGGTGATTCACCGCTCTGGCTGTGGCGGCGCGGGCGGTTGCACCGTCTGAATCAGGATCACGCCTATCGCAGCGTTCTGGCGGTCCAGGTTTCCAAGGGCCAGATCAGCGCGGATGTTGCTGCCCATCATCCTGACCGCAATGCGCTGATGAGTGCGGTCACCGGCGATACGCTGGATTTGATCGACTTGTCGCAACACGCTCATGCTCTGTGGAACAACGATCAGATTTTACTGGCCAGCGATGGCGTCTTGACGCTCAATGAGCGGGAAATTACGGCGATCCTGGCGCATCGGCAAGCAAACAAAACGCCTTGCCAAGCTTTACTGGCTGCGATTGCCGCCCACCAGCGTCCGCACCAGGACAATGCCACAGTCGTATGGGCATCTTCGGCAAATGGGTTGTCCGATGAACCGTGGTGGCATCGTTGGCGGGCGTTGTTGGGCGTAGACTGAATGAATCCAAAACCGGGTGCTTAATTTGATGATTAACAAGGTTGTAACTACGGGATCGACCGCCATCGCCGCCTACTACCGGCGGTTGATCACCCTCGGAATTGTGGCCTTTTTACTAGCGCCCAAGGCGGTCACCACGGGGTCGGTCACCCTTGCCACCTACTACCGGCGACTGATCACCCTCGGAACAGTGATCTTTCTACTGCTAGTGGGTTGGACGGTATGGGGCGGATGGCAGCGCCAATATGCTGAAGAAATCAGCCTGGCCAACCAGCGTGTCCGCGAGAGTTCGATTCACCTCAAAGCGATCATTAAAGCCTCTACCGACCATTTGACGCAGCTTGTGAACTGGGCAACCCATTTCCCTGAACACGCGCCTTACGCCGGTGCCCATGAGGTGAGCGTAGCGATGGAAAATGCTATCGCCTCATCGCGAAACGGCGAGTTCACCCTGGATGCCTTGTCCGCATTACCCCCAGAGCAGCGGCTCGGGCAAATGCTCGGTCTCACCAAAGCCCGCCACCCGCAGCCAGATCGTGCGCCAACGCAACTCGACCTGGGGCTATCTCTGCTGAGTCGCATGGGCGACGCTCGGAAAACCTCACCGTTTCTGCGCTGGAGTTATTTCTTTTCGGCGAACAAGGATCTGGTCGCGATGACACCATGGGCCGTCAGTCAGGAGCCATTGGGCGAAGAACCCAGTATTCAAAGCTTCCTGGCGCACTCATGGACCTATGAAGTCACGACGTATGGGCTTCCCGCCAACAACCCGGCGCGACGATCTTATTGGACCCCGGCTTACCTGGATCAATCAGGGGCCGGACTGATGGTTTCTCATGGAGCGCCGGTGTATTGGGGCAACGAGTTTGTGGGTGTGGTCGGTACTGACGTACTGCTCGGCTTTCTGAGCGAGTTCCTGCGTGAATTTCCCGATCAGGATGGTCTACTGGTCATTGTCAATGAGCATGGGCAAATCCTGGGCGACCGTCGCCAACCCGCCAATGCCACGACCGAAATCAAATTGATCACGACCCTTCTGCCGCAAGATTCAGGTTCGGATTTCCTGCTGACCGATCGGCATGGCGAACCGTTGGGCAACCACCGGATCTTCGTCGCCGGGATCGATAACCCACAGTGGCGCATTCTTTACCTGTTACCGCAATCGACCATCACGGAGCGGGTCATGAAAGCCTATGCTGCGCCGCTGGCTCTGGCGGTCTTGCTGGCGATCGCGGTGTTTATCATGCAATGGATTCTGTGGCGTATGTATGTCGGCCCAGCACTGCTTATTGCCGATTTCGTGGCGCAGGACTCCGACGACATCCAGCCAGCGATTCCCACGGTTCCCTACCAATGGCGCCCCTGGATCGAAGCCATGGCGCAAGCCTTCAGCGACCGTCGCCGGTATCTGGTTGAGTTGCAGGCCAGCAACGAAGCGTTGGAGCGACGCGTCGCCGAACGAACCCAAGAACTGGTTGCTGCCAATCAGCGACTGGAAAAACTTTCGGTCACCGATCCATTGACCGGTGCGTTCAATCGCCGTCATCTATTTGATTTACTGGAGTCTGAACGGCAAAGAATTTGGCGTGGCGGGGAGAGCATGGCGGTTTTGCTCATTGACCTCGACCACTTCAAGCGCGTCAATGACCATTTCGGCCATGCGGCTGGCGATGCGGTGTTGCGCGAATTTGTCAGACGCAGCCAAGAGACCGTCCGTATCACGGATACGGTCTGTCGCTATGGTGGAGAAGAGTTTGTGATCTTGCTGCCGACGACATCCAGCGCGGGCGCGGCACTTCTGGCGGAACGGTTGCGCGGCGTCATCGCTGAGGCACCGGTCGAGTTCGAGGACACCTCAATCCAGGTCACCGCCAGTATTGGGGTCGCTGGCTACCGCGACCGGGAAAACCTTGGGGACTTGCTCGCCCGCGCCGATCGGTTGCTTTACCAAGCCAAAGAAGCCGGGCGTAACCAAGTCCTCACCGATGCCGACCCCTCAGAGCGGGTGTAGCGCCTCTTCAACCTGCCGGCTTTCAGCCGTCACCACTAACCGTTTCCACCACCGCAACCCCTCAAGCCCATGCGGGTCGCGATCATGGCGCGGCATCAGGCTGACCGTAGACCATGTAGTTCACCGATACGCCCGGCCCCAGCCAGTAGCGGCCGGTCAGCGGATTATGGTGCAGACCGGTCAATTCCCTGATGTTTAAACCCGCAACTCGCGCCCAGCCGTCCAATTCCGAAGGGCGGATGAATTTGCGGTAGTCGTGGGTACCTTTCGGCAACATGCGCAGCACATATTCCACGCCGATAATCACGAACAGATACGACTTGGGATTGCGGTTGATTGTCGAGAAAATCAAATGCCCGTCAGGTTTGACCAGTTGGGCGCAGGCGCGGATGGTCGAGGCCGGATCAGGAACATGCTCCAGCATTTCCATACAGGTCACCACATCGAAACTGGCAGGTTCGCGCTCGGCCAGTTCTTCCGCCGTGATGCGCTGATAATCCAGCTTCGCGCCGGATTCAAGCTGGTGTAATTGCGCCACCGCCAGCGGTGCTTCGCCCATGTCGATACCGAGAACCTGTGCGCCGCGCAACGCCATACTTTCAGCGAGAATGCCGCCGCCGCAGCCAATATCGACCGTGCGTTTGCCCGCCAGGCCGCCGACCCGTTGATCGATATAGTCCAGGCGCAGCGGATTGATGTCGTGCAGCGGTTTAAATTCGCTGTCCGGATCCCACCAGCGGCTGGCGAGTTCCTCGAATTTGGCGATTTCGTGATGATCCACGTTCGGCTGAGCAGTCGTCATTGTCAATTCCAGTTGGGAAGAAAGGTAGCGGTTTGACCGATAGCCACAGTATTCCGCCCTACGCGCTATTTCAGGTCGAGCCGCAGTTATGTATTAGTTGGTTTCTTTTCATACCAAATTCCAAACTCCGTTTCAGGGTAGTTTCCGGGTAGATCGGGCAAAAGCGTAGCGTTGCCTGACCTACCGCGCTACGGGATCACCCGCCGTACCGGGGTACGCGCTAACCGCCATGCCATGATAATAATTTCAAATCTACCCGGCTGACCTTGATCAGGCGATGACCCACCATATCAACCGCTGCTTGCGCCTGCTCCAAAGGAATGTAACCAACCAACGGTTCGTAAGCTCCATCTTCGGGTTGCATGTCGATGAACAACACCTCGGTCAAAATCGGACGGAAACGCGCCATTCGCAGTAGCACCGGTCCGCAGATCAGTCCCTGGATCACGCTTTGGTTGGCCGTCTCAACTTCGACGGTATCGAGTTCAGTCAACGTTCCGAGTCGGTCACGCCAAGCGTTGGGCAACGTGAGGTAGGCCGCACCGGTATCAACCAAGGCATCGCAATGAATGGTATGGCTGGGATCCAGCGCATTTTCGAGAGTAGTTTCGACGACGATTCGACCCATGATGACAACTCCCCATAGGATATTATCAGGAAGTGTACCATGAAGCAGTAGGGCGGGTTAGGGCGTCAGCCCGTAACCCACCTTTCGGGGTGATCAGTATTTCGGGGGCAAGCCCGCCTGTTTACGGAGTTCATTAGCCGTGATCCGGTCAAGGGAACGATGGCGCTTGATGGGAATCGTCTTTTGCCATTGGTATAAATGGAATGGTTAGCGCCTTCGCGGAGTAGGTGAAATCCATGGGTTTGCAGATAATTCACCAAGTCACGCCGATTCACTGACAAGGTCAATCTCCATGGGAATCGCTTCAATCAAAGCATGACAGCAAGGGATCTCGCGACCCAGTTCGTGGTAGGCCAAAATCATTTCGTGCAGTGCATCACGGAGCAGGGTTCGGCATTCATCAAGATCGGCGCCTTCGGTGATGACTTCTGGCCACTCGACCAGTTGCCCCATATAGCCATTCGCAAGTGGTGTGTATTTGGCAGTGTAATTGCGAAGCATGATCGTTGTCCTTTAGTTGGAGTAGGGCGGGTTAGGGCATCAGCCCGTAACCCGCCATTTGGGGGAAACCACAAAATCGGCGAGTTAGGCGCCAGCCGTAAGTCGCCTTCCCAAAGGCGAGAGTTGTGGAGTCGGCGGGTTACGCTACGCTAACCAGCCTTACGCGCTGTTTGACGTGCAGAGGTAAAGCTATGGAACAGATTGTCAATTTGCATATCGAGAAGTTGCCGGAAGGAGTATATCTTGCGACCTCTGAGGAGGTACCGGGATTAGTTGCTCAAGGGCGCACTCTCGTCGAGACGTTGGAGATTGCCCGTGATGTGGCTAGACGGTTGCTGGAGGCGCAAGCCGAGCGACACAGTCCTGTCCATCTCAAAGCCGCCGAAGATTCTTTTGATTACCCGCTGGTGGTGAGCGGCTAATGGGAAAATTGGCTGGCTTTCGTTACCGCGACGTCGTCATGCGACTCAGGGGGTTGGGATTTGAGTTCGACCGTCAGGCCGCCGGTTCTCACGAAATTTGGTACAACTCTACGACGAACCGCTATACCACGATCCCCAATCATTCTGGGGATATGCCCGAAGGTACGCTCAGAGCCATTTTGAAACAGGCAGGGATCGAGATGGAGGAGTTTTTAAGGAAGGATTAAAACGTAGGGCGGGTTAGGGCATCAGCCCGTAACCCGCCTTTCGGGGACATCCCCGGAATCGGCGGGTTACGCTTCGCTAACCCGCCCTACGGGCTACGGGCTACCTGGCTACTTGGCTGTATGAACCGCCAAGACACCAAGGTCGCCAAAGCACAAAACAGTTGAGAATCTATCGAGAAATCCTCGATCGTGCAAACCGGGCCGTCAAAGATTCGTTCGGCATCGGCAAAATCGAAGCCGTGCTTTGTCAGGTTGGTTTGCCGTTCACGTTCGTGCCAAGTGAAGTTTATCCCGCGTATTCTGCATACGGCTCCATCTATTACAAGCCAGCTATCAGGCCATTCCAGGGCGCGGGGCTGGGTTAAAATCCCTTGCAAATTGCGCAGTATCGGCTAGATTACCAGATTCGGCACCGATGTTTTTTATATGGGTACAGTGCTGAGGGTTAGACTGTCAACTGTGAGGAGAGCGATCAATGTCGACATTACGATCATTAAAACCGTTGCGAACGGGCCGGATGACGGCCGGTTGGCTGAAGAAG
>JAIFNF010000258.1 GCA_020047885.1 Gammaproteobacteria bacterium
ACAACCCAACCCAAAGGCCGCCGAACTTCGTTCGGCCCGCTATCCCTCCCCGGCCTGAAGGCCGGGGTCTCTCGCGGAAAATCTGATGAATACCACCGATAAACAACCACTGGTTGGGCTGATCATGGGGTCAACCTCCGATTGGAGCACTTTGGAACACGCCGCCAGTACCCTGGATGCGCTGGGCGTCCCTTATGAAGTCCGGGTGGTTTCAGCGCATCGCACCCCCGATCTGCTGTTTGAATATGCCGCCAGTGCCGAGGCGCGAGGTCTGCACATTATCATCGCCGGGGCTGGCGGGGCGGCGCATCTGCCGGGGATGGTCGCCTCCAAAACGGTGTTGCCGGTATTAGGCGTTCCCGTACAGTCACAGGCGCTGAACGGCCTTGACTCCCTGCTCTCCATTGTCCAGATGCCGGGCGGCATTCCGGTCGGGACGCTGGCGATTGGCAAAGCCGGCGCGATCAATGCCGCGCTACTGGCCTCCGCCATGTTGGGAAATCAGTATCCCGCGATCCGCGAAGCGGTGCGTGAATTCCGCGACCGGCAAACCGAAACCGTGTTGAGCCAGGGCGATCCCCGGAGCCAGGGCTTATGAATATTGGCATTGTCGGCGGCGGTCAACTGGCGCGGATGCTGGCGCTGGCCGGTTATCCGCTGGGATGGCAATTCCAGGTTCTCGATCCCGCAGCCGATGCTTGCGCAGGCCAGGTCGCCCGCTTCATGCAGGGCGATTACCACGACGAAGCACCATTGACCGTACTGGCCGCTTGGGCGGATGTCGTGACCTTCGATTTCGAGAATGTACCGGCGGAAGCGGCACGGATTCTCGGACAACAGGTTGCGGTTTATCCGCCGGCCGAGGCGCTGGCCATCGCCCAGGATCGGCTGCATGAAAAAACCCTGTTCTGGGAACTGGGCATTCCCACCCCCACCTTCGCCACGGTGGATAGCCTGGAAGAGTTGCACAGCGCTGCCCAGCGTCTGGAACTACCCGCGGTGTTAAAAACCCGGCGTTTGGGCTACGACGGTAAGGGCCAATGCGTATTACGCACCACCGAGGACATCGAGGCCGCCTGGCAAGCGCTGGGCAGTGCACCGCTGATTCTGGAAAAATTTGTCCCCTTTGAACGCGAAGTCTCCATTCTGGCGGTGCGGGACCGTCAGGGTGCCACGGCGTACTACCCACTGGTGGAAAATCACCATCGCGACGGCATTCTGCGGCTGTCCCGAGCGCCCTGCCGAAGGCCGGAACTGGAGCAGGAAGGCTGGGATTACGCCCATCGGCTGCTGGAACGGCTGAACTATGTCGGCGTGCTGGCTATTGAGTTCTTCGTCAAGGAGGGACGCCTGATCGCCAACGAAATGGCCCCGCGTGTCCACAATTCCGGGCACTGGACGATTGAAGGCGCGGCAACCAGCCAGTTTGAAAATCACCTGCGAGCCATTCTGGGTCTGCCGCTGGGTTCCACGGCGGCTATTGGCCACTCGGCAATGGTCAATGCGATTGGCGACCTGCCGGAACAGTTCGACGTGCTCCGCCTGCCCGGTGCGCATTACCATGCCTATGGCAAAACCCCGCGTCCCGGTCGCAAGGTCGGGCATGTCACCTTGCGAGCCGATGAGCCTGGCATGATTCGGGCGGGATTGGAACGCGTGCTGCCGATGGTCGGCTTTAGCCCGGATGAATTCGGTTGAAGGACGTTCAGAGCAGTCGCACCGCCTCGCCCAGTGGGCAGGCGCGGATGGCGGTATTCAGCAACGCAATCACCCCCTGGCGCGGGAAGCTTTTCCGCCAAGCCAGCGCGACGACCCGAGTGGGTACCGGTTCGGCGAAGGGTCGAACGCTGAGCAGGTCACTCACCAGGGCGTAGCCGCTGACCGAGGTGTAGGGCAGTACGGTAATCCCAATCCCGGTCGCTACCATCAAGCGAATCGTCTCCAGCGAACTGCCCTCCAGGGTTTTCTGCATCGTATTCGAAGCCACGCTCAACTGATGACATTCCGGGCAGAATTGCAGCACCTGGTCGCGGAAGCAGTGGCCGGGTCCCAATAACAGCAAATCCTGTTCCGCCAGCGTCGGTGAGTCGATGGTCTCGGCCTGCTCCAGCGAATGACCGCTCGGCATCAACACCACGAACGGTTCCTGATACACCGGCTGCGTCATAATCCCCACCTCTTCGAAAGGCAGCGACAAAATCAGTACGTCCAGATCGCCGTCCTTGAGTCGTTCATTCAATACCGCGGTGTAGTTCTCCTCGATGTGCAGCGGCATTCCGGGTGCGCGACGATGCAGGCGCGGGATCAGATGCGGCAACAGGTACGGGCCGATCGTGTAAATCACTCCCAGCCGCAACATCCCGACCAGATCATCCTGCCCCTGAACGGCTAACTGCTTGATGACGGCGACCTCTTCCAACACCCGCTGCGCCTGTCGGATAATCTGCCGTCCAACGGGAGTGATCGTCGTCTCGCTTGTCCCACGCTCGAACAGCACTACCCCTAACTCTTCCTCCAGTTTGCGCACCGCCACGCTCAGTGTTGGCTGACTGATATGGCAGGCCTCGGCAGCCCGGCCAAAATGCCGTTCGCGGGCAACCGCCACGATGTAGCGTAATTCGTTCAAAGTCATAACAATCTCACGAGCGTCAGAACCTCGGCGATGGACGATTGGCCAGCGGTCCTCATGGACAGAAAAGCGCTTTGCGTGTAGCTTAATGCGCGTTTTTCACGCAGGACGCCGCCTTAAATTTTCAGCGCGTCGTGCATTGCAGCATTTAACCACATCAGCAAAATCCACAAAACGAGTCAGGAGGGTTCATGGCTTACCAGCATATCCGCATTCCCGAAGGTGGCGAAAAAATTACCATCAAAGACGGCAAATTACAGGTTCCGGATCAACCCATCGTGGGCTATGTGGAAGGCGACGGCATCGGTCCCGATATTACCCGCGCCTCGTTGCGGGTCTGGGACGCGGCGGTAGAAGAAGCTTACGGCGGCCAGCGCCAGATTCATTGGTGCGAACTGTTCCTGGGTGAAAAGGCCGGCGAACTGTATGACGGCAACTTTTTCCCCGATGAAACCCTGGAAGCCATCAAAGAGTTGATCGTCTCGATCAAAGGCCCCCTGACCACCCCGGTCGGCGGCGGCTTCCGTTCCCTGAATGTGGCGCTGCGCCAGGAGCTGGACCTGTACGCCTGTGTGCGTCCGGTGCGCTACTATCCCGGCGTGCCCTCGCCGGTGCGCCACCCCGAGAAAGTCGACGTCATTATTTTCCGTGAGAATACCGAAGACGTTTACGCGGGCATCGAGTACAAGTCCGGCACCCCGGAAAACGCCAAGCTGGCCAAATTCCTGCGTGAGGAACTGGGCGCGGAGTTCTTCGATGAGGCCGGTCTGGGCGTCAAACCGATCTCGCCGTTCGCCTCCAAGCGCCTGGTTCGCAAAGCGATCCAGTACGCCATCGACCATGGTCGTGACAGCGTGACCCTGGTGCACAAGGGCAACATCATGAAGTTCACGGAAGGCGCTTTCCGGAACTGGGGTTATGAACTGGCCCGCGATGAATTCCCGGATCAGACCCTCACCGAGAATGACCTGTACAGCGTTTACGGTGGCAAGCAGCCGCCCGGCAAGGTGGTGATCAAGGATCGCATCGCCGACATCATTTTCCAGTTGCTGCAACTGCGTCCTGAAGAATTCTCGGTGCTGGCCACCATGAATCTGAACGGCGACTACCTGTCGGACGCGGTCGCAGCGGAAGTGGGCGGCATCGGCATTGCGCCGGGTGCCAACATTGCCGACCACATCGCTGTATTCGAAGCCACCCACGGCACTGCGCCCAAGTACGCCAATCTCGACAAGGTCAATCCCGGTTCGCTGATGCTATCCGGCGTCATGATGCTGCAATACATGGGCTGGACCGAAGCCGCTGAGTTGATCGAATCGGCGCTGGCCGGGGTCATTGCCGACAAGACCGTGACCTACGACTTTGCCCGCCAGATGGACGGCGCGACCGAGGTGTCCACCAGCACGTTTGGCGATCTGCTGATTGTCAAAATGCGTGAACAGGGGCCGGCGCTGCGCAAGGAAATCGAAAACCGCCGTCGGGCGCTGGAAGTCGCTCGCAAGCAACTGGAAGCCGCCCGGATCGCCGATCCCGTGCAAGCCATGATCGCTTCGGGTCGGATGCCCACCACTGTCGGTGGCATCATGTCGTCGGTGGTGGTCGTCAGGAACGACACCCTGGTTAATGTCGCCATGCACGAGATGATCGAAGCCGGCGTGAATGCGGTGATGGTCGAGCCGGACGCCAGTGGTCACTGGGGCGTGATGACCGACCGTGATGTCCTCAAGAAGGTCATCAGCGTCAACCGTTCGCCGGCGCGGGTCAAGGTCGGCGACATCGCCACCCGGCCGGTTATCACGGTCAAGCGTGATCTGTCGCTGGCTGAAGCCTCACAGCAAATGGCCGTCGCCAACGTGCGCCGCGTCATCGTCGAAATGGATGGCAAGCCGGTCGGCATGGTCACGGACAATGACCTGTTCCGCACCGTGGAAGTGTTCGGCTGGGGCGAAGTTTGATTCTATTGGGTGGGGCCTGAACTAAAACCGGTGTTTCCCCGACGACCTGACGGGTCTAGTGAAACACCGGTTTTTTTGTGGGTCAAAGGGGTCAACTCGATTCGATCATGACATTTTTAATTCATTAAATACGACGAGACTTTGATCTTGCTCTAAACTGTAATACTAGTTAGTGCCTGACCGAAAACCCCAAACTCTTAACTGTGTAGGGCGGGTTAGGCGCAGCCGTAACCCGCCATGGAGGCATCACCGGGACGGCGGGTTACGCTTCGCTAACCCGTCCTACAGCCCTTTCTACGGCCTTTTCGGTCAAGTACTACCTATGTCCGCTTTCGCCGAAACAGGCTTTACCGTCTCTCCACAGGCTAATACTGCCAGCCCGACAGCTTTTGTGGGTTTCGATAGATCGCTTGGTTATTGCGACCGGTCGTGGGAAATTTTGCCCAAAAACGCGGCGCTTAAACAGTCCTCGTGAGAGGGACTGCCGCGCCGTCCGCTATCCCTCCCCGGCCTTCAGGCCGGGGTCTCTCGCGGAGGAACTGATGAATAACCATCAAGCCTTTCAAGACTACTATCCTGAAGAACTCAGTCATTGCTACGGTTGTGGCCGACTCAATGACCACGGCTACCAGCTCAAAAGTTACTGGGATGGCGAAGAATCCATCGCCTCCTTCACCCCGCATCCCTATCACATCGCCATTCCCGGCTACGTCTACGGCGGCCTGATTGCCTCGCTGATCGACTGCCATGGCACGGGTACGGCAGCGGCTGCCGCCTATCGCGCCGCCGGTCGGGACATGGGGACGTTGCCACCCCTGCGCTTTGTCACCGCCGCGCTCCAGGTTGAATATCTGCGCCCCACGCCACTGGGCGTCCCGCTGGAAATCCGCGGCCAGGTTCAGGAAATCAAGGGCCGCAAGGTGGTGGTCAGCGCCACGGTCAGCGCTAACGGCGAAGTCTGCGCCCGTGGTCAGGTGGTGGCGGTGCAAATGCCGGAACACATGAAACCTGCCGTTTGAGCCACGCCTATAGGGTGTGTACTCTAATTTTGCCTGCTACCTTGTCCGCATCAATTCACGATAACTTTGCCCCGAGGAGCTGCTCATGAAACCTGACCTGTTTGAAAATCCACTCACCGGTGAAGTCCGGGATTTCACCCGCCAGGTTTGGCTGGCCGGGCTGGGCGCTTTCGCCAGAGCGCAGGAAGAGAGCGGCAAGGTGTTTGAGGCGCTGGTGCAGGAAGGCCAGACCCTCGATGCCCAGATGAAAAAAGCCGCCAGTGAAAAAACCGCAGCGGTTAAAGGCAGCCTCGATGTGGTCAAGGACAAGGTCGAGGAAATGCGTGACAAGGCAGCGGGCGGCTGGAGCAAGCTGGAAGAAGTCTTCCAAACCCGGGTCGCCCGTGCGCTGAGCCAACTGGGCGTCCCTACCCACGACGACATCCAGCAATTGCTCCAGCAGGTGGAGGCGCTGACTCGGAATATTGAGGAACTGCGCCAGACGACCGCCGCAGAAACCCGGCCTCCCAAAGCCCGTCCGGTCAAATCGACCGAGCCGGATGCGCCGTGAACCATCCCTTCAACCGATTCAAAATTGACCGTTCGCCAGTCGCAAGGTAATTTAGGCGCTTACCTTCGAACAGGCGAGCGGCATGTCAGCCAGAACATTTCTCCCGATTCCCTTCAAAGTGGCCCAGTCCGGTTTTGGCACCCTGAGACGCCAACAGGTGGATGGTCGTGGTCGCTGAATTAATCAAGCGTTACCAGAACCGCGTACAGCAGGCGCTCGACCAGCGCCTGCCGGCTGACGATCTGCATCCCAGTGATCTGCATCGGGCGATGCGGTATGCGGTGCTGGGCGGTGGCAAGCGCATCCGTCCGGTGCTGGTCTATCTGGCCGGTCAGGCGATTGGCGCGATCCCCGAATGGCTGGATAGTCCGGCCTGCGCCGTGGAGTTTATCCACGCCTACTCCCTGATCCACGACGATTTACCGGCCATGGACAATGACGATCTGCGCCACGGCCAACCGTCCTGTCATAAAGCCTTCGGTGAAGCGCTGGCCATCCTCGCCGGCGACGCCTTGCATGCGCTGGCGTTCCAGACCCTCGGTCAGGACTCCGCCATGATCTCCGATCCCGCTATCCGGTTGCGGATGTTGAGCGTACTCGCGCAAGCTGCCGGTTCACGGGGCATGGCCGGCGGGCAGGCGATTGATCTGGCTGCCACCGGACAGGAATTAAGTCTGGCGGAACTGGAAAACATGCATATCCACAAGACCGGTGCGCTCATTCGCGCCAGCGTTGTCCTGGGAGCGCTCAGTGCGCCAGCCACTGATCCAATCTTGCTGGAGCGACTGGATCGTTACGCCAAGTGCATCGGCCTGGCCTTCCAGATCCGTGATGACATTCTCGACGTGATCGGCGATACCACGACCCTGGGCAAGCCCCAAGGCTCGGATCGGGCGTTAAATAAGCCCACCTATCCGGCGTTGCTGGGTCTGGAAGGTGCCCGTGAACATGCTCATTTGCTCTATGAGGATGCGTTAGCCAGTCTGGACGCCTTCGGCGAACAAGCTGACCCTTTGCGCTGGATCGCCGCCTATATCGTCGAACGCACTTCCTGAACATCGCCGTCGCCTTGCTGCGCTGCGAACACGGACTTTTGAACATGACCACTGGATGCCTTTTCCCCTTGCTGGAACTGATTGATACCCCGCCGGATTTGCGCCGCCTGCCCGAAGCGTGCCTGCCCGCGTTGGCCCAGGAACTGCGCGACTTTCTCATTCAAACGGTCGCCCGGACCGGTGGACATTTCTCCGCGAATCTGGGCGCGGTGGAACTGACCATCGCCCTGCACTATGTCTTTAACACCCCCGATGACCGGCTGGTTTGGGATGTCGGCCATCAGACTTACCCGCACAAAATCCTGACCGGCCGCCGCGCCCGCATGGATACCCTGCGGCGCAAGGACGGCATCGCCGGCTTTCCCAAGCGTGGTGAGAGTCCCTACGATACCTTTGGCGTGGGTCATTCCAGCACCTCATTGAGCGCCGCGCTGGGCATGGCGATTGCCGCGGAACGCGCTGGTAGCGACCGCAAAGTGGTCGCCATCATTGGCGACGGTGCGATGACCGCCGGCATGGCTTTCGAGGCGCTGAATCACATCGGTCATTTAAAAAGCGACCTGCTGGTGGTGTTGAACGACAATGACATGTCGATTTCGCCGAACGTCGGCGCCCTGTCCGCGCATTTGACGCAACTGCTATCCAGCCGCCTGTTCTCCACGGTCCGCGAGGGCGGCAAGAAGGTGCTAAGTCATGTTCCGCCGGTGCTGGAGGTCGCCCGCCGCGCCGAGGAGCATGTCAAGGGTCTCCTGGTTCCGCAAGGCACCTTGTTTGAAGAACTGGGTTTCCATTATTTCGGTCCGGTGGACGGCCATGACCTGCCGACACTATTGGCGACGTTGCGCAATTTACGCGCACTGGACGGGCCGCGCCTGCTCCACGTCGTGACCCGTAAAGGCAAGGGCTATCAACGGGCTGAAGACGAGCCGGTGGATTATCACGGCGTCGGAACCTTCGATCCGGCCTGCGGTTTAAAGCTGACTGCGACGGGCAGTGGACTGACCTATACACAAATTTTTGGCGAATGGCTGTGCGCCATGGCTGTACAGGATGAACGGTTGATCGGCATCACCCCGGCCATGCGTGAAGGTTCCGGGCTGGTGGAGTTTTCCAAACGCTTTCCCGAGCGCTATTTTGATGTCGCGATTGCCGAACAGCACGCCGTCACGCTGGCGGCGGGTATGGCCTGTGAGGGTCTCAAGCCGGTCGTGGCGATTTATTCGACCTTCCTGCAACGCGCCTACGACCAACTGATTCACGATGTCGCCCTGCAAAATCTGCCGGTGCTGTTCGCCATTGACCGCGCCGGGTTGGTGGGGCCGGATGGACCGACACACGCGGGCAGTTTCGATTACAGCTATCTGCGCGGCATTCCGAACCTGGTCATCATGGCCCCGGCCGATGAAAACGAGTGCTGGCAGATGCTTTACACCGGTTTCCAGCTCAACCAACCCGCGGCAGTGCGTTATCCACGCGGCAAGGGGCCGGGCGTGAAGATCGAGCGGGAGATGCGGGCGTTGCCAGTGGGTCAGGGCGAAATTCGGCGGCGGGGTCAGGGACTGGCGCTGCTGGCGTTTGGTGCCATGGTTCCCGTCGCGGAAGCTGTGGCGGAACGGCTGGATGCCACGGTGGTCAACATGCGCTTCGTGAAACCGCTGGATGAAACGCTGATCATGCAAATGGCCGCTGAACATGGCGGGCTGGCGGTGTTGGAAGAGAATGTGGTGGCGGGCGGCGCGGGTAGCGCGGTCAGTGAATGTCTGGCGCAGTGCGGCCTGACCCTTCCGGTGCTGCACATCGGCCTGCCGGATCGCTTTGTTGAACAGGGCGAGCGGGCGGAACTGCTGGCCGAATGCGGTTTGGATG
>JAIFNF010000310.1 GCA_020047885.1 Gammaproteobacteria bacterium
AGGCCTCATCGACAATGAAGATCGTGTTGCCTGGATCATCGCGTTTCAGGGGAAACACCAGACGCAACCCGGGATCGTTGGCCGATGTCGCTTGTTCAAAGACCTCCACGTCGCTCAAACTGTAGATGGCGCGATGGATCGTGGTTGCTGGCGTCCGGGCTTTGCCGCTCAGAATCCGGGCAGCCCGGCCCGTCGGGGCCAGCAAGCGACAGGATCGTCGCTGTTGCGCCAAACGGTGTACCAGAGCATTGATAAGCGTGGTTTTGCCTGTGCCAGCGCTACCTTTCAGGATAAAACAGAGGTTCGGACCGGCCACAAATGTGGCGATCTGCTCGATGACCTCTTGTTGTTCTGTAGTTAGCGGGTTCGTCATGGGTAGCTCATCAGACAGAAATCACTGTTGGCATCTCGCGCACAGGGAAGGGATCGTGCGTATCGCCGCTATTGGTTGAAAATCCGCAGATGTTCTCTGGCAAATCGAGCGGTAACCCGGTGTTCGGTGCCGCCAAGTCAACTTTTCCAGCGTGGAACTCAGAAAGATGAAGGGATCTATGAGCATTCTGGATTATTGGACGACACCCATAAAATTAATCAGTGTAGTCACCTGTCTCCAGCCGACAAAATGACCGTGCCCGATGGAATTTCTCAAGAGCAACAAATTCCAAAAAGGATCAGGAAGACGTTGACTTCTTGCTGCCTTGATCACCTCACCCAAGGATGCAAAGCTCCAAGCGTCGCCGGGAGGTGCTGGATGGCTGGCAGGATAACTGGAGTTGCCATTTTCCTCTGCACTAAACCGTTCCCAAAGCTGACGCGCTTCATCAGATGGCGATTGCTTCAGGCCCGACCAGAAAATACGGGTTCGGATCAGCGCTTCCCCCTGTTGACAAAGGGCAAATAATTCGTGCGCCAACGGTTCACAAATTAACTCATTACGAAGTTTCCAGTCAGTACATCCTGATCCAGCTTGTTTTAGCAGGGCAGCGCGACAGGCCCAAGGTGCCAAGCGTTGGCCAATACTGTGCGGCGGTGTCCACCAGAGCGCAGGTGGTCTGGTCCATTCATTGGATTGAGGACGTGGATGACGATAACCGTAATTGCTGATGAGTTGCGTCCATACCGGCGCGGCCAAATCGACGGTGTTAAATCGCTCCTGAGCATGGCTGTTGAAATGCTTTTCCAACGTTTCATCGTCACCCAGTAGCAAATCCTGGGTCTGTTGCTCCAGATCTTCCGCTATCGCCAGGGAACCCGCCGATTCCCAAGCGGTGCGCAGGTATCGATAACCGGCCCAGCGGTCGCGTATACCCAAGCCTTCGCTCCACAAGTCAATACCCTCCGGCCAGCCTTGGCGAAAATCAAACTGGGGCCGAATGCTGGGGATGGGGGCGGTGCTGAGGATCACCATCGTCAGGGGACTGGTTGAATGATGCTTGCGATAGGTATCAGCAAAATCGCTGAGGATCTCCCACCATTCCAACCGGTGAGCACCAACAAAATGGATGAGGAACAGGGTTGGCTGGGCGTTGATCGCTTGTGCGAGGGCGTTAGCAACGCGCAACCTGGCCCCGGAGGCCTCAATGTCCAAAGTGGCCAGACACGCCGCTAAAGGAGCTTCATCAGCACCACTGTCAACCTGGATGACGCGCAAATCAGTCCGTCCGGCCTGGGCGGCATGAAGTTGGCGTTCAACGGCAGCAGCGATAACCGAATAATCATTGATTGAAGCGCAAAGAATAGTGCAGACGCCACCCTCATTGAGCCATGGCAATTGATCCAGCCATTGCCCCAAGCCTGGGGAGCCTGGAAACCGCCAATAGGCGGTCAGGTCATACAGGGTGTAATCAATCCAGACCATGAGGCCCCCAAGCGGCAGCCAATTGCGCTTCGGCACCGTCAGGCAATAGCTGGACCATCTGGCAGTCGTCGACGCTCAATAAACCGGCGCTGATCAGGGTTTGCAGGGCCAGATCATCCTCTTGGGAATCTGCGTAAGGAGGACGCCAAGGATGATCTTCCTTACACAGTTCCCAGTTTTCACAAAACTCCGCACCCAGATGAGTCGGTAGACGCTGTTTGGCAATGAGAGCCAACAAGATGATCAATTCGCGCTCGCGAGGCGTTAGGCGGATCGTCGCTGGTCCTGAACTTAGCTCCTCGGCAAACGCAGCAAAGCCCGACTGGAACTCGGTCAGAGCTTGGTGCAGTTCAGCCGTGGAGACTTCGCTGCCATCGACCTGGGGCAAAAAAGCATCAAACTTTTCAAGCAGGAAGGGAATGCCGCCTGTAGCTTTGGCAATTCTGGCCAAAGCATCGGCTGATTCAAAATGCAGGGCGCGAGCGCTCTCAAACCACCAAGCAATGCGATCATCGGTAATGCGTTGAATGGGTACCGTTTCTATCAGAAAGGTGCCGTCGGATTCTGCGTGTAGCGCCCAGCGCAACAAGTCAATGCCGCCCAGCACGATGGCCGGCTGATGGACTTGTTTGGCTAACTCGGTACAACTGGATACATTCAAGCCGGTGAATACCCGCAACCCTTTATCGCCCAAACGGTCAGCAATACCGACTTTCGGATGGTCAAGCGCCTTGAGCCAGCCGCCACCCACCAATACCATCTGACAGTAATCGACTTTGTCCTGATCATACCAGTAGCGGACTTTGTCCAAACTGCTTTCTGTCAGAATGCTGCCACTACGGCGCCGGCTCGTCTTCGTCTTCGTCTGAATTAACAAAGCATTGATGAGCTGCTGGATGGTCAGACGCTGATCATTTTGCTGGGTGAGAACTGGCAGGTAGTGGGAAAACCGCAACCGGTACGTTTCACCATCGGCTTGACCGGATTCTTCAATCAACAGGCCGCGGTCTATGAAATCGCGCAAATTCCGCTTGATTTCGTCCTCTGGTGTCGGATCAATGCCACGCAGCCACGCCAGATCCGGTTCGATCTCACGCAGTTTTTCCAGAATCTGCCGGGGAGCGTCGCGCAACGGAAAACCGGGTGGCAGTTCCCGCATGACCAGTAATAACGCGCCAAAAATAGCTCCACCGACCCGATTGCCCTGAAAGTTATTGTTGACGACGGTGCGGATTTCTTCGATGACCTTCCCGTCGTTGAAGGTCTCGGCCACGTCTGCGGCGCTGACAGCGATGTATTCACCCAACTGGTTTGGCGAACGCCGGGGCTGTAAGCGATTGAGCAGGGTTTGGCCAAAACTAATCAGAATCGCCGGCTGAAAACCACACCGCCGGGCAATGAAACTGGCGTGTTCAGCGATGTCAATGCCAATGCGCGCCAAGGCACCCTGAATAAACTTGATGGCCTCTGATTCCTGTAATGGCGATAGTCGCAAAACGCCGCCAGCATTGGCCCAGACCCCCTCCCGGGTGTGGGTCACGCGGTATCCCGACAGGATGATCCGCACTCGTGGTATGCCATGGCTATCAAGCTGTGCAGTAAGCTTCATCATGCGAAAACTGAGGGACTTCTCCCGATCCCGGTCATAGCAGGCCAATTGCTCTTCCACGAACTGATCGGCTTCATCGAGGATGATCAACAGACTGTCATGCTGATATTGTTCAGCAAAATTGGTAATCAGTTGACTAAACCGCTCACTGGCCTTCAAATTGCGAAAATCGGAGGGTTCCACCAACTCAAAGCGGCGACTCATGGCCACGGCAATCTGATCGACAATCCAGTCCTCTGAATCGCCGCCGGCGATGGTGACAAACAAGACATTGAGTCGATTGCTCGAGGGTAATTCAGCCTGGTCATAGACAATTTCGACCTGTTTGAGCAGCGCGCTCTTGCCCAGTTTGCGTCCAGAAAAGACGCGGCTGTACTGAGCGGTCTGGGCCAGGCTTTTTGCTTCGTCCTCGCGACCAACATAGGTTTCGAGGCGGATATGCTGACCATCCTGGTTGGAAAAGGGGGAAATGCGTTCCAGACGGAGTTGTTCCATGACGATTTCGAGAAATGGGACAAAATTATGATCGTCGATCATGATCAATCGCCAGAAATCGTAGTTGTCAACCAGGACAGCGCTGTATCTGCGGGTGCGCAATTCGCTGAGAATTTCCTTGCGATGGTGTTCGCTGAGGCCGGGAGCGAGAAAAACGACGAGCGCGTTGCCGCTGGCACCACCGTCGGCGGCGCTGGCGGAGCGGCCCCAGTCCGCCGCCATGGCCGCGCCGCCGCCCCGCAAGTTGGTGGCTGGGGGCGACATGAGAACGATTTCCGTGTAATCCGCCAGTTGCGGTAAAAACGTTGGGTTGCGCTGGCGAAACATTTCACGGACAGCGCGGCATGGGATGTGGACTGCGGTGCCCTCAAAGCTGATTCGCACCAATCCATCCGGAAAAACGCGTTTGCGGCGAGAAGGGCGAATACCCTCCTCGCCACTGATCAGACGATAGAACAAACGACGGAATTTTTGCCGGGTTTTGATGTTGCCGGGGGGATTAATCCATAAATCAATCAATTCCCGAATTTCTCCACCACTTTCCTGCTGGCGTTGCCGGACGTCCTCAATCCAGCCATTCCCAGTAGCCTCGACCCGATCTGGAGTACGCCACGGTGTGCGACGGACGGGTTGCGGCAAATCCTCACCCAGCGGTTCGTGGCCACTGAGCAACGCGGGAATACGACGCAAATCGTGGTTGGCGATGGCAGCGTCAAAGCCGGCCCTCAGATGCGATTGATGATCAAGCGCCTGTCGGTAGCTGGCCAGCGCCCGTTCGCGCATAGCGGTTGCCGCCTGGGTCAACGCCTCAATCCATCCTTGGAGTAATAGACCATCCACCAAACTGGCTTGGGTGATATCGACGTTGGCCCGTCGCCGCGCCTCATCCATGGCGGTCTGGAGAACGGCTAGGCTGGGCGTCGCCAGATCGAGGCTCTGACAGTCGTGAAAACAGGCGGTCAAGGTTTCACTGGCTTTGAATACGTCGTCGCTCAGGTCGGAGGCCGAACGGTGCAGGCGATTGCGATCGGACGATTCCAACAACAAGTGGGGAACCGCAGAAAGGCTGGACAACAAATCAGGTCGCTTGGGGTATTCCAACGCCCGCTCGCGAATTTCGGCGAGTAGATGATCTCCGGGGATGTCCGAGGCAATGATGTCGAGTGGGTGCGGACACAAAACCGCAGCGGCGGCCAAGTGGGGCGAGCGGAATGCCTGAATAGGTACGCCGTCACTGACGAATGCTGCTTCACGCAGGGCCTCGGGATCGAGTTCGCCCAAGAGCGCTGGATGATCTCGGAGCCAGTGCGGAGCCAGGCACAATGGACGGTAGCCAGTGGCTTTACCAAGCAGGCAAAGAAAAATTTGTCGGCATAGTTCTTCAAAGGGCGTCAGGATGGTTGACGTATCCAGGATGTTTTGCAAGGCGCTGGCCGGCAGGGGAATTACGGCCGGACGGGAGGATTGGGTCAAGTTCTGGAGACGTTCAGCGCGTTCCAAGAGGTCTTGGAACAGGCCAGCCAATTCATTTGACCAGCGATCGGCAGTTCGGCGATCGTGCAGAAGAACACCAGCATCATCCATTACTTGATTATAGGCTTCGGTCCAATGTTGCAGGCTTGTGCGCAAATCCGGTAATCGCGCGATCAATCGATTCGGATCATCAGTGACAGGAATCTGGTCGCGGAGCGGCTGGATGACTTTTTCGATAAATTTTTTCCAGGCATTCCTGGAATGGGTTTGCTTAATACGTCCGCCGGCTGCACTCCAGAATTCAACGATCTGTTTGTGTAAATGGCGACACCCGTCATTGATGCTGGTAAGTAATTGTTCGCGGCTGATGCTCGGCCCATTGGTCATTTGGACTTTAAGTAGCGCCAATGGATCTACGCCCACCCTGGCGCTTTGGAACAGGTAATCCACTAGCTGCATCAAGTCGTGATCTTGAAAGGGTCTGGTTTCCAGGAGCCGGTCGATGTCGCGTCGACTGAAGGTTGCCGCCGGCTCGGGGCGGATGGCTTCAAGAAACAGGGCCAGACTGAAGTCATCGGCAGGGGGGGCACCACTCAAAACAGCTTGCAGGCGCTGAGTCCGGACGTGACTGACGCCAATGCTGATCACGGCGGGAGCTTCGCTAATGGCTGCGGCACACTGCCAGTCGCCCAAGGTCCAGGGATGGGTCTGACCCAGTTCATCCAAGGCGTGTAACAGGAGCAACACGACGCCGAACTCGTGCCGATTCAAGGCTTGATGGACTGCTTCGTTGAGTTCGGACGCAAACAGTGTGCGATTTCGCCAAGGGGCTTCTTGCACTTCGCCGGTCGGATTAAGCCAAAAGGCTTGTTGAAAAGCCTGAAAAGATTGTAAGGCGTCGTCAACCGGTACGGATACGGGTTCCGGGTCTGATTCAGACCAGTGTTCCGTGAGAGGTTCCGGTTTCAGGTCTGATTCAGACCAGTGTTCCGTGAGAGGTTCCGGGTAGTCGGGTTCCAGGTTGGGTTCCGATACGTATGGTGGCGAAAATTCAGGTTCATCCCACTCTAATCGTCCGCGGCCAGCAGCATTGGCTACCAGTTCTCCAAAGATAGCGGCGACTGTGGTACGCAGCGCAGCGAACTCGGCCTCGTCCAGCTCTTGATGTTCATTAGCCAAGCGTTCCAAGGCATGGAAGGGTTGCAGGGCTTCGGCTATGGTTTCCGGGTCGGCAGCGTTATTGAACCTTTCGCGGATTTCCGCACAACGTTTGCGAATTTCATCGGTACCGGGAAAGTCCGGATTATTTTGGTATCGAAGGCATCGCAAGCGGTCAAGCAGGATCAATGCCTTGGTCCGGTCTGTCTGAGCGTCCAGGGCGGCGATCAGGCTCACCAATGATGACTCGGCTGGCTGTAATTCCGTGATCAGTGCGGTCCATTCGGTGTGCAAAGGGGCAACAGTGCTGGCCATTGTTATCAGGTCGGGCAACCGACCAGCCTGCAATTCGGCGATGATGCCTTGTAAGTAGGCGGTAACGGCGTCTATTTGGCCAGATAGAGCCTGTACCCGTCTGGCAAGATCATCGGCATTGTCGATGGTTGTCATGAATGTTGGCTCCTCTGGTACCGGTATTACCGCTGCTTCCTTGGCCTGTTTGGCGGCCTCGTGCAACTCGTCAAGGGCTTCTTCAAGGTAACGCCAGCGTTCGTGGTTACAGAATAACCCTGCTGCAATGATTTCCAGGTCAGCGAAGGAAATGTGTGAACCCAGGGTCATCAGGCGTTGCGTGGCTTCTTCGGGAGACCAGATGGGCGGTTGATCTTCCAGGCAAGCGCCTTTTTCGTCATGCGGGCAATCCAGTGCATCCAGAACTTCCCGTACATTATCTAACTTCTTCATAAGAATCCAATGGCTGATTAGATTCTTCCAATCTTTATATTGATCGATAAAAGGAACTAAACGCTCACGTTGATGCAATATCGATTCATATAATTTATCTTTTGATAACGCTCGCATACCTTTCCATTTATTCGAGGCATTAGCGCGTGGTTCATTGCGACCTGCTTTTAGATCAGAAATTGCTATGCATAGTGCCGGTCTTAATTTGGCTTCTTCTGGTAACTGCTTTGCTTTTTCAGCAAAAAAACGCCAAAAATCGTCTGATTCCGCACTGGGAACATTAGAAAGCGCTTGGATAAATTTGGTGGTCTCATTCATTGGTTTCACCGTTTTTTAATTTTTTAAAAAATTTGATTATCAATGTTACTGTTGAGGAAATTGGCAGTTTTGGCGATTTAGGAACAGCGACCATAATGGGCATTATAATCTGCTTCCGTAACCCAACCAGTACCGCCACATTTATAACATTGTCCCTTTGCTCCGCCATCCCCGTTGCAGTTGGGACAAATTGAGTTTGTGGGCGGTCCAGCGGGTTTCTGGGTGTTTTTGGGTGGGCCAAACCTGTACTGAACCGTTTGTTTCTTCTTTTTTCGAGACATAAGAGTTCCTCAAATATTTAGTTTGGTTAACCCTGTACTTCTCTTCCCACGCGCGGCAACCATCGCCGGGCAATTTCCTGAAATACGCTCTCAGCAGGACGCGCAAATGACGCGGCGCCGCCCTCACTGGGGTGCGTCATCACACAACCACGTTGCTTGTCGATACTGACCACTTGGTGCCCGCTGCCGCCCAAGCGAATGCGGTCGTAGCCCTGGACCGAGGCTCGCCCTAACCCTCTGCCTGACAATTCATCCACAACCGGAATCCCACTATCGGCAGCAAAAGTCAGATGCAGGGCACGCCGTTCCAAGAGCAGTTGACCACGTTCTGATAAGGCTAAATCATCGCCACACACGCTGAGAATTTGTGCATCCACTAAACCATTGATGACAGCGTCGCTGGCGCGTGGGGACAGTCCATAAGCCTGCCCGAGAAACTGCGCAACAACGATGCGCTGCTGCCCATACCGCGTAGCGATGAATGAGGCAGCTTGTTGCAGGCAACCAACCAAGAACGGCCGTGCGTCACCATTACCACCAAGTTGCCCGTTTTTTAGCTGTCCTACCAGTCGGCCAAAATCAGTCGCTCGGTTATATAAACCGGCGACACAGACCACGCGGCGCATTCCACCACGTCGTCCGGCGCGGCCAGCCCGTTGTAAAAATGAAGACACGCTATCCGGGGCGTCAAACAAAATACAGGTATCCACATCACCAATGTCGATCCCGACTTCCAGGGTCGTGGTGGCGATGACTAAACCGACGCGCATTTTGCGTAACCGGGCTTCGGCTTCCTTGCGCATGGCGCTGGACGTGGAGCCGTGATGAACCAGACAGTTACCGCGCAAAAAACCAGTATTCAGGATCTGGCATAACCGCTCGACTCGGGCACGCGTCCGAGCGAACCCGATCGCTTTGCGGCATTCTTGCTCCCGCAGTAGCTTTAAGAACGAGTCAACGCCTTTAGCGTCGTCACCCAGCCATTGATGGCGGATAATATTCAACGATTGACTGCTGGTTTCTTCGATGACAATTGGATCGCGGAGCATCCGGGCGCGGGCGGGCAGGGTCATATCAGGAACGGTGGCTGATACCCCCAGGCGGCGGTGTGGACCCGCCAAGGTGTTTAACCGAT
>JAIFNF010000019.1 GCA_020047885.1 Gammaproteobacteria bacterium
GGCGGGGCCGGCACCTCCTGTTTCAGGAAATGGGCAATCTGACCATGCCCCTCGACCAGTTTATCCGCTCTATCGAAAAAACGCCGCTCAAGCAGGTCAGCGGCACCGCGGTTTACCTGACCAGCCGGCCCGAAGGCGCACCGTCAGCACTGCTACACAACATCAAACATAACGAGGTGCTTCACGCCCGCAATGTCCTCGTCACCGTCCAAACCGCCGAAGTGCCCTATGTCGTTGAACAAGAGCGCGTCGAAGTCATCGACCTCAACCACAGTTTCTACCGGGTGTTCGTGCGCTATGGCTTCATGGAGCAACCGGATATTCCCAAGGCTCTGGCGGCGTGTGGCGAACAGGGTCTAGCGTTCGATCTGGAGAAAACGTCGTTTTTCCTCAGCCGGGAAGTAGTCGTGCCCAAACTGGCTCCGCCGATGATGTTGTGGCGCGAACTGTTCTTTATCTGGATGCTACGCAACGCCCAAAGCGCCACGGATTTCTTCCGGATTCCCACTAATCGCGTGGTTGAACTGGGTACACTGGTTGAAATCTGAATCCGCCCGTAGAGGTGAAACGTGAAAGAAGCCGATATTGATGAGCCAGATGACGTCTCGTCATTGCCGTCTGGCGATTTACCCGAATCCCCCCCCCCAATAAGCACCGAGCATCCCGTCAAACGCATAACGACCGTTGGGAAAAAGGTGCCGCTGGCGTATCAGCGGTCGCCGATCAAGATCGCGCTGTACATGGTCGGGGTGTTGATGACCTTGTTCAGCGTCACGATGCTCCCACCAATGGCGGTGGCTTGGTGGTATGACGGTTACCCGGTGGTTTTGCCGTTCGCCCAAGCCATGGGGGTGATGTTGGCGCTGGGGCTGTTGTGCTGGTTGCCGGTCTGCCGGTTTAAGCCGGATCTACGGAATCGGGACGGCTTCGTCGTCGTCGTGGCGTTCTGGTTCTTGCTATCACTGATTGGCGCGCTGCCGTTCACGCTATCCGATAACCCGCATGTGCGGTTCGTAGATGCGGTGTTTGAAACGGTATCTGGTCTCACCACCACCGGCGGCACCATCCTGTCTAATCTAGACTCCACGCCCAAGGCGATTTTGTACTACCGGGCGCAACTGAATTTTCTGGGCGGCATGGGCATCATCGTGCTGGCGGTGGCTTTGCTGCCAATGCTGGGCGTCGGTGGTATGCAACTTTATAAAGCGGAAACGCCCGGACCGATGAAGGATGAGAAATTAACCCCGCGTATCACGGAAACTGCCAAGAATCTCTGGTTTATTTACGTCGGTTTGAATGTTCTGTGCACCTTGTCGTTCTGGGCGGCGGGGATGAATTTTTTTGACGCGATCTGCCATAGCTTCGCCACCATGGCTTTAGGCGGATTTTCGACTCACGACGCCAGCATCGGTTATTTTAACAGTCCAACCATTGAATTAGTGGCCGGTTTTTTCTCGCTGGTCGCCGCTGTCAATTTTGCGCTGTTTTTCCTGGCTTGGCGCTCGCGAAGTCTCATGGCGGTCTTCCGTGATGCCGAGTTTCAGTTTTGTATGACGGTGATGGGCGGGATTATCGCCACAACCTGTGGGTTTCTGTATTACAGCGGCAAATTCCCCGCGTGGGAGTCTTTTTACCACGGTTTTTTTCAGGCGGCATCGGTGATTACCGACAATGGACTGGGGACAATTGGTTATCCCGCAGACTGGCCGTTTTTTGTCCCATTGCTACTATTGTTGGGTAGCTTCTTCGGGGGTTGCGTGGGGTCGACCTGTGGGGGCATCAAGGCGATTCGCTTCCTCTTGCTGTACAAGCAGAGTGTGCGCGAGGCCCGGTTGCTGATTCGTCCATACGCGCAGATTGCGGTCAAATTAGGCAATCATCCCATTCCCGACCGGGTCATGCAGGCCGTTTGGGGGTTCTATTATTTATATATTTTCAGTTATTGCGTCTTCTCACTGGCATTAACGGCAACCGGCGTGGATATGGTGACCGCGTTTGGCACAACAGCGGGTTGCTTGAACAATATGGGCATCGGCCTGGGCGCGACGGCAGGCGGTTTTGGTCCGTTAAGCGATACAGCAACCTGGCTCATGTCGTTGGCGATGCTGGTCGGGCGGTTAGAAGTATTTCCGTTATTGCTGTTGTTTTTGCCGGATTTCTGGAAGTAAGGCGACTTCCCCCTCTGCTGCTGAACATTCCGGTTTGACCCACCCAGCGATCCGTATGGCGCTGGAAATTTGCTGATCACCGCTAACCTCCGCATGAGCAGCGGGGCTTAATCTTTAGTTAAGCCAAAGGCATCACTATCGGCGTCAGACCCCTTCATTGAGATATGCCAATGGAACTGCCGATATTGCATCCACACCCATCGCGGTTGCGCACTGACCGCAACCAGCCCGGCGACTTGCGACTCGTGCTGGCCCCTCGGGGCGAGCGCCGGAGCGCGGTGGAAACCTTCATTCGCCAGCGTTTCGCTGAGCATTACCAAGCCCGGGTGCAACACTTCCTGCCCTGTTTGCTGGGTCTTGAAGCGGCGGATGGCCGTCTGCATGGCGCTGTGGGTTATCGCAGCGCGGAAGATCATTCGCTGTTTCTCGAACGCTATCTCGATGTTCCCATCGAGCAGGCCATCTATCAGCAATGCGGGAAGACTGTGGCGCGAAACGCCATTGTCGAGGTCGGCAATCTGGCGGCGGAGGGTACCGGCATGGCCCGCGTACTGATCGTCGCGTTGACCGAATTACTGGTCGCGCAGGGCTTTGACTGGGTCGCCTTCACCGGCACGTCGACGCTGCGCAACAGTTTCCGACGCCTGGGTCTGGCACCACAAGCGCTCGGTTTCGCCGATCCCCGGCGACTGGGTCAGGATGTCGCCAACTGGGGCAGCTACTACGACAGCCGGCCACAAGTGATGGTCGGCGCGATTCTAGGGGGCCACCAGCGGCTGATCCAGCAAGGCGCTTACCCACGCCCCGGTTATCAACCCCGATTGAGTGCCTCGGTGACGCCCTATGTCGCCTGCCATTGAACGATTTTGGCAAGTCCTGCATACCCATGGCGAACAACCCGCGCTACAGGCGGGGGGGCAAATACTCAGCTACGCCCAATTGGTCAATGCCGTTCGCCAGCGCATGGCCGACCTGGCTGAACTCAACGCCCGACGCGTCGCCTTGGCTCTGGACAACGGTCTGGACTGGGTCATTTGGGACTTGGCGTTGCTGTTCAGTGGGCGAATCTGCGTCCCCCTGCCGGGCTTCTTTTCCCCCGGCCAGCAGCGCCACATCCTCGACAGCGCGGGCATCGACACCCTGATGGGTGCGCCGGGTCCGTTAGCCCGTGAAGGTAGCTTTGTCGAGCGCCACAACAGCATCTGGCAGCGCCAACCGGCCACAGTCCCCACCGCGCCTCAAACGCTGAAGATCACCTACACCTCGGGCACTACCGGCCAGCCCAAAGGCGTTTGCCTGGATGGGGAAACGCAGTTAGCAGTCGCGCATAGCCTGTGGCAGGCCAGCCTGAGTGGTCAGATCCAGCGCCATTTGTGCGTGTTGCCGTTGGCGACCCTGCTGGAAAATATTGCCGGGATTTACGCGCCACTGCTCGCCGGAGCGTGCATTGACCTGCGCCCCCTAGCCGAAATTGGCTTGCAAGGGGCCAGCGGCTTTGACGTCATGCAATTTCTCACCACGCTCAACGCCAGCCAGCCGCATAGCCTGATTCTCCTGCCGCAGTTGCTGCAGGCCCTGGTCAGCGCCGCCGAACGCGGTTTGCCGTTGCCAGGCAGTCTGCGCTTTATCGCCGTGGGTGGCGGTCATGTAGCCCCGCAACTGTTGCAGCGCGCCGACGCCCTGAATCTGCCCGTGTTTGAAGGCTACGGCCTGTCGGAATGCGCTTCGGTCGTCTGCCTCAACACGCCCCAGGCGCGGCGGATCGGCACGGTTGGCCAGCCCCTGGCCCATGTTCAGGTGCGCCTGGCCGAAGATGGCGAAGTGCAAGTGCGCGGGGCGCAGATGCTGGGTTATCTGGGCGATTCGACCCTGCCGGACGAATGGCTGAACACCGGCGATCTCGGTCATTTCGACGGCGAGTTCCTGGTGCTGCACGGGCGTAAGAAACACCAGTTCATCACCGCCTTCGGGCGCAACGTCAACCCGGAGTGGGTTGAGGCCGAATTGACGCAGCAGGCACCCATTGCCCAAGCCTGGCTGCATGGCGAAGCCCAGGCCGAAAACATCGCGGTACTGGTTCAGCGTACCGGTTGCAGCGACGCCGATCTGGAGGCCGCAGTGGCGGCAGTGAACGCCGATTTACCCGACTACGCCCGTGCCCACCGCTGGTTACGCGCTACCGAACCCTTCAGCGCCGCCAACGGTCTGGCTACGGTCAATGGCCGCCTACGCCGCGCTGTGCTACTTGAACACTACCAGGCCGACATCGCTACGCGCCTGTCCGCACCATCTGCACCATCCGCTGAGGTTAGCGCATGAATTTTTTCCAGCACCTGCAAGCCCAAACCACTACCGAGCGTGAGTACCTGCTCAGCTCGCCCATCATTCAGCAGGCCATGGCCGGTCAGGTCAGTCTGCACAGTTACGTCGCCTTCCTCACCCAGGCTTACCATCACGTCAAGCACACCGTACCGTTGCTGATGGCCTGCGGCGCACGCCTGCCCGAGCGGCTGGAATGGCTGCGCGAGGCCATTGCCGAGTACATCCGGGAGGAATACGGCCACCAGGAATGGATTCTCAACGACATCGCCGCCTGCGGAGCCGATCCTGAAGCGGTGCGTCACAGCACCCCCGCGCTGGCCACCGAACTGCTGGTCAGTTACGTCTACGACCGCATCGCCCGGCAGAATCCAGTGAGTTTCTTCGGCATGGTGAACGTGCTGGAAGGTACGAGCATCGCGCTGGCGACCCAGGCCGCTGGGATCATCCAGGACACGCTACACCTTCCCAAGAAGGCGTTCAGTTACCTGAATTCCCACGGTAGCCTCGATCTGGAGCATATGAAATTATTTGAGAAGCTGATGAACCGGCTGGATAACGCCGACGATCAAGCCGCCGTCGTGCATACCGCCAGGGTCGTTTACCGCCTTTATGCCGACGTGTTCCGCAGCCTCCCCTTGACCGCCGAGGAAGAACGCTATGCACCTTGCTGAATGCCGCGCCCTGCTCACCGGTGCCAGTGGCGGCATCGGCCAGGCACTGGTCGAACAACTGTGCAGCGGCGGCGCTCACCTGTTGCTGGCCGGGCGACAACTCGCAACGCTGGATGCCTTGGCGGAACGCTTTCCGGGTCAGATCAGCCGGATCCAGGCCGACCTGGGCCAGCGGGAAGGGCGCGACGCGGTACTGGCCGCCGCCCGCCAGTTCGATGGTCTCAACAGTCTGATCAACGCAGCGGGAATCAACCAGTTCAGCCTGCTGGAGGATCAGGACGAGGAAGCCATCGCCCGGTTGATTGACATCAACGTGACCGCCACCTTGCAACTGACCCAGCGCCTGCTGCCGTTGCTGCGTCAAGCGCCCACCGCCCTGTTGGCCAACATCGGCTCGACCTTCGGCTCCATCGGCTACCCAGGGTTTGCCGCCTACTGCGCCAGCAAGTTCGCCGTGCGTGGCTTTTCCGAAGCGCTGCGCCGCGAATTGGCGGACAGCCACATCAAGGTGCTGTATATCGCGCCCCGCGCCACTCGCACCGCGATGAACACCGCCCCGGTCGTGGCCATGAATGCGCAGTTGAACGTCGCCATGGACGATTCAGCCACGGTCGCCCGGCAGATCGTCGAGGCGATCCGCCGCGAACGTGCGGAGACTTACCTGGGCTGGCCGGAAAAACTGTTCGTCCGGCTCAACGGCTTGTTGCCCCGGATCGTCGATCAGGCGTTGCGCAAGCAGTTGCCGATCATCCAGCGTTTTGCTCACCACGACCATTGAAGGAAGTATCCATGAAAATTCTGCATAGCCTCTGCCTGGGTCTGCTGGCCCTGATCAGCCTGCCGGTCCTGGCGCTCAGTGAAACCAGCCAGACCGAATTGAAGCAACTCCAGACCCGCTGGGCGGAGATCCACTACCAGTTACCGGAAAAACAGCGCGAAGCTGCCTTCGCTGAACTGGCCCAACGCGCCGAAAAAGCAGTAGCCGGCGAACCGCAAGCCGCCGAACTGCACATCTGGCACGGTATCATTCTCAGCACCTGGGCCGGCGCGAAAGGGGGACTCGATGCCTTGGATCTCGTCAAACAGGCCAAGGCTGAACTGGAACAGGCCCTGAAGCTGGATGACCAAGCGCTGGATGGCTCGGCCTATACCAGTCTGGGTAGCCTTTACTATCAGGTGCCCGGCTGGCCCATCGGTTTTGGCGATGACAGTCAGGCCGAAACGATGCTCAAGAAAGCACTGGCGCTGAATCCCAAAGGCATCGACCCCAACTATTTCTACGGAGACTTCCTGCAACGGGAGGAACGCTACCCGGAAGCCAAAGCCGCCCTGCAAAAAGCCTTGGCGGCTCCAGACCGTCCGGGTCGCGCCAGCGCCGATGCTGGACGCCGCGCTGAAGCCCGGCAATTGCTGAAAGCGATCGAGGAAAAAGGTACCGCCAGCACGGGTAACAAATAGGCAAAACTGACCGGGACTACCATGCGCATTCTACTGATTGAGGATGACACCGCTCTGGGGGAAGGCATTCGCGTCGCGCTGAAATCCGAGGGCTATACCGTCGATTGGCTTCAGGATGGCGTCAGCGCCCTCCATGCGCTCAGTCAGGAAAGTTTCGCGATAGCCATTCTCGACCTCGGCCTGCCCCGACTGGATGGTCTGGAAGTACTCCAGCGTCTGCGGGCAGCGGCCAACCCGATCCCGGTGCTGGTGCTGACCGCCCGCGACGCCACCAGCGACCGTATCGCTGGACTGGATGCCGGCGCTGACGACTACCTGGTCAAGCCCTTTGATGTGGCCGAACTCAAAGCGCGGCTGCGGGCGTTGTTGCGCCGCAGTTTCAATCGCCCGCAGCCGGTGCTGGAATACCGCGACGTCTGCCTGGACCCGGTCAATCAGCAGGTCAGCTACCAGGGTCAGCCTATCGTGTTGCAACGCAAGGAGTTTCTATTGCTGCATCAATTGCTGGCCCAGCCCGGTCGTGTAGTCACCCGTGACAAGTTGCAGCAGACGCTGTACGGCTGGGATGATGAGGCCGAAAGCAACACCCTGGAGGTGCATATCCACCATCTGCGCAAAAAACTCTTTCCCGAGCTAATCCGCACCGTGCGCGGCATTGGCTATCTGGTCGATAAACTCTGATGGGTTCGATCCGCAGTCGCACTCTGCTGCTGGTGCTGGGTTTACTCAGTCTGTCGCTGACGCTGATTTCCTACCAGAGCTACCGGGACGCCCACCATGAAATCGAGGAACTGTTCGACGCCCAGATGGCGCAACATGCCCGGTTACTGTCGGGTATGGTCAGTCACGACATGACCGGCGAAGCGGGGCGCGTTTTGCAACAAGCGCTGGATAAAGCGGTCGCCGCCACCGAAAGCAGTCCCCAAACTCAACCGCTCGGCCACAAGTATGAAAACAAGCTGGGCTTTCTGGTGCTGGATGAGCGCGGCAAAACCCTGCTGCAATCCACCCGCGCCATAGGCCAACTGGCGGAGAACCTGGGTCGCCGGGACAACCTTCCTGTCCACGGCGCGGGCGACGCTTCCATGCTGCTCAGTGAACGTCTGATCGGCTACCACGATGCGCTGCTGCACGGTGACCAGTGGCGCCTGTTCATCCTTCACGATCAGCGCAACCAACATTGGATTCTGGTCAGTGAACGTGAAGATATCCGGGGCGAACTGACGGAAAAGATCGCCCTGCGCAGTCTGTTGCCGGATCTGGTGGGCCTGCCGCTGCTGGCCTTGCTGATCTGGCTGGCCATCGGTTGGGGTCTGCGTCCGCTGGGACGCATGGTGCAATTACTCAAGACCCGTGATCCGGATAATCTGGCACCGCTAGTGCTCGCCCCATTGCCGTTGGAACTGGAGCCGATCGTGGCTTCGCTGAACCGCCTGCTGATACAAGTCATGGCGCTGCTGGAACGGGAAAAGCGGTTTCTGGCCGATGCCGCGCATGAGTTGCGCACTCCACTGGCGGTATTGCGCATCCATACCCAGAACGCCCTGCAAGCACCTGATCCCACCGACCGTGAGGACGCACTCAAGCAACTCGATGTCGGCATCGAACGCGCTACCCGGGTTGTCGCACAATTGCTGACGCTGGCACGGCTTGAGCCGAACGCCGTCACGTTGCGGATGACTGAACTCGATCTGCTGACTTTTTTGCGCAACGAGTTGGCTGAATTGATCCCGCTAGCGTTGGAACGTCAGCAGGAACTGACTCTGGAAGCGAACGAAGCAGAGGATTACCGCCTGATGGCCGATGCGCCGAGTCTGGGTATCCTGGTGCAGAACCTGATCAGCAACGCGGTACAGCATACGCCGAGGAACGGCCAGATTCGGGTGTGCCTGCACGCCGGTGATGACGTTTTAGAACTGCGGATTCAGGACAGTGGTTCCGGCATACCGCCTGAATTGCGCCCAAAGGTGTTTGAGCGGTTTTTCCGCCAGGGCGTGGCTCAGGGCGCAGGTCTGGGCCTCTCCATCGTCGCCCGGATCGTAGAATTGCATGGTGGAACGCTTGAATTGCATGACAGCCCACTTGGCGGCCTGGAGGTTTTGATCAAATTATTCAGCCCTGCACCAAAATCCAAGATCATCCGCCGCGCCTGAAAAGCCAGATGCGACGGCACTGGTTCAGTAGAATTATTGCAATAAAAAATTGAATGTAATAAGTTAATCACGAAATAAGGCTAAACTTTTGATGGAGGTTTACGATGTTAAACACGCGTTGTGGTCCCCAGTGTTTTTCGGAGCATATTGAGGATATTAGTCTTTATGAAACGAAAAATAATGGAACCCGGAAATTGTCGCAATGTGAAGTGTG
>JAIFNF010000156.1 GCA_020047885.1 Gammaproteobacteria bacterium
CTGTTGGTATAAATCACCATGCGGATCAATTAGGCATACCCCCGCGCCGGCAGCGATATCCTGCGCCAGCAGGTTGTACAACAGCGTGGATTTGCCGGTGCCGGTGGCTCCCAGCACCGAGCAGTGCCGCGCCCGGTCAGACGGGGTAAAGTGCACCGGGCGCGGTTGATGCCCTCCCCGCGTCTGGCCGAGTACCACCCCTTCAACAGGCAGCAACGGCGGCGCATACCCATAGTGAAGAGGCGTTCCCTGTTTCAACAACCGGCGTGGCGTGGGCAACAGCGGCGGCAACCCGTTCGCCTTGGCAATGATCACGTTACTCAAATCAAGGTCGTTCGGCCATGCCGCCTCCGTCGGCAGACGCCCCAATTGATAGGGGCGGCCATGCAGCAACTCGGCGCAAAGTTGATCCACCAGGGCGGAAGGAACCGGTTCCTGGGCGGTGATCAGGTATTGCACCCGCCAGCCTTGCGGACACTGGAGCCAGACGGTCAGCTCCTGGCGTAAAGCCTCCAAAAGTTTCACCTCCGTCACTGGTTGACGATCCGCGACCGCACAAACCTGCCCAAGAATCTCGGCTTCCCGTAACGCGGTCTGCAAAACCGTGCGCTGTGCTGCCAGCCAGCGGAACGGCCGCAGGACGATGCGAATTTCCAGGGATTGGCCGTAAGCCGGAAGGGCGGTCAGGGCATTGAAGTGCATTGCCCGTTGAAGAGGCGGGTGAGCGACTTGCAGACCGGACCATGACGAGGTCTCGGTGGATACATAACCGATCGACCGGCGCACGACGGCCATGCGCCAGCGCTGCGGTTGCGGGACCACCAGCCAGCGAGGGGGCGCGGTCATGCGCGAACCCACCGCGACATCCGCGGGATCGCCGCTCGGCGCAAAACGATAGGCACTTTGTCCCCGGCGCAGGTCGATATCCAGGTTGCGCCACAATCCCCGCGCGGTGGTCACGGCGATCTCGGCCGTCGGGGATTGGCTGTAGCCACGCAACAGGCAATGTAAACGGTCCGCCTCCGTGCGATAAACGATTTCGAGGCGTTGACCTTCCTCCAAAACCGGCCACCAGGACTCCAGAGGACGATCCGTCCGTCGTTCCACGCCCGTCAGTGTCAAGGCAAACGCCGCCGTCGCCTGGCCGCCTTCATAGCGTAATTGCAGCGCGGGTTCGCCCGATTGCTCGGGCGGGAGCCAGGTTTCGCGGGATTTCGCTTCGTGGGTAGGTGCCAGCCGTTCGCAAAGGGACATCACGTTTGAATCTCCTGATATTACTCGACTATCAAGGATTTTTTTCTTGACAAACCTTTTTGGGTAAGATCGAGGTATACCTTATCACTACGGTTTGCGCAGGAGGACCCGAATGATTTTCACCCAGCCACTCGCATTCATCACGGAATTTGTTGAACAATTGGATCAGGGAATTCGGGAATGTGCGGCGAACCGCAAGCTGTCGGCGATCCAGCGTTACTGGCTCAGCTTTTGTCTCACCGGGATCTTACTCTCCAATCCAGTGTGTTGGGCAGGATTTGAACGCGTCGGCTTAGGCGGGTATAAACAAGCGGCATTATCCTGGATGTTCCGGCATAGCAAGATCCTGTGGCCACGGCTGTTTCATGTCAGCATCATGCTGATTTTGAAGAAGTATGGGATCACGGAGGGCGTGTTGGTGGGCGATGATAGTGATCATCAGCGCGCCAAAGTGACGAAGCGGATTTTCGCGGCGCACAAGATTTTCGATAAAAAGACCGGGGGTTGGTTTAATGGTCAAACGGTGGTGCTGCTCTACCTGGTGACCGCCAAGGTCAGTTTGGCGGTAGGGTTTGCGTTCTATCAACCGGACCCGGCGATGACGGCGTGGAAGACCGCCGACGAAGCCCTGAAAAAGCAGGGGGTCAAGAAAGCGGCGCGGCCAGCGAAGCCGGCGCCGAACCCGACCTATCCCAGTCCACTCGACCTCCTCATCCTGTTGCTACAGACGTTTGCGTTTTATCACCCGACCGTGCGGGTGAAGGCGGTGCTCGCGGATGCGCTCTATGGGAGTGCCGCGTGGATGAATCGGGTGATGGCCCAGTGGCCACAAATGCCAGTTATCAGTCAACTGAAGAAGACGCAGAACGTCCGATTCCGCCAGCGGGAAATGACGGTGGCCCCGTATTTTACGACGTATCCTGGGGTCGCCCACACCCTGCGCCTCCGCGGGGGTGAAGCGGTGACCGTGATCCTGGGGAGTGCGCGGTTGTATGTCAACGCGCATCAGCAAAAACGGTTTGTCGTGGCCCTGAAGTATCCCGGTGAGGACGATGATCGGTATCTCGTGGCGAGCGATCTGAGTGGGCGAGCGGTCGATATCGCATCAGCGTATACCTTGCGTTGGCTGATTGAGGTGTTCTTTGAGGACTGGAAGCGCTATGAAGGGTGGGGGCAGTTGGCCCCGCAGTGGGACGAAGAGGGGTCCAGCCGCGGCCTGACCCTGAGCCTGCTGTTGGACCACGCCCTCCTCCTTCACCCCGAGCAACAAGCCCGCCTGGAACATCAGCGCCCCGCGTGCACCGTGGGGAGCCTGCAACAGCACACGCGGATGGAAGCGCTGATCGAGGTGATCCGCGGTGTCGCTCACGCGGAAAATCCCCATCAACGTTTAGAGGAAATCCTCACCGCCGCCAAGCAACTCTTTCCCTTGCGCGACTCGGCCAAGCACATGAATGGCCGAGATTTAGGTCGATTGGAACCCACTCCCTCATTGAAGTATCGGGCGGTCGCTTGCACGCCATGAACCACCTATTCCAGTTCTGTCAAGGAAAGAAAACTTGATAGTCGAGTAACAGGATCAATAACTCGTTCAGAAACGCCCGGAATGGTTGGCTCAACGGCATTTTCAACAGTACACTTTCTAACAGCGGCATGGGTGATCCCTTTAGATTCGGTGTGAATTCTCAACTTCACCTTATCCGAACATGACCCCATGCCGCTACCTACCCGCCATCCCCCTCAAAAACTGTCCGAACTATTGATTGATGAAAGCGGCTCACTGCATTTCAAGGAACCACAATGTATACCTTCTATATGGGGCACTGGATTCCTGAATACCTCGCGCAGCTCCTGATCGTTATGGCGGGGCTGGCGATGATTTTTCAAGCACATCGCGTCGCTGGAACCTTGTTCCTACTGGCTATGGGTTCCATCTTCATGCCGCCCATTCTGCAGATCGTGCGCCCGTTGGCTTGGCAAACCACCCAACAAGCGCCCACCGCTATCAGTGCTGGAGTAATCCAGAGCATTGGTGCCCCCGTATGGACACACGGGATTATCAGTACGCTAATCAGTATGATGGTCATTTATGGATTATTCGTGATCGTGGTGCTGGGTACGGTGCGCTGGATTTTCGGTCGCGAGGTTTTCGCGCAGATGATGGGCGCGTTGCTGGTGGAACCGGTGCGCTTCCTATTAATCTGGCCCTTCCTGCTGATCCGTTGGTTGATTAGAAGAATGATTCGGCGACCGTAACTCAACATTTAGATTTGTTCCTGAATAAACAAGAGCCGGTTGCGCCGGTCTCTTGTGCTCCCGCGTGGGAGCCCGTCCAGACGCTTCCGCATCACAGGCCGCTGTGAGCTGCCCAGACCGCATTCCCACGCGGGAGTGTGGGAAGGAGAACGAACTTCGGCGCGGCGGAAGGCGAAGTGCGGATTTGAGAACCGACATTAATCCAGGAGAAACAACCACATGATTCGAGAATGTTCTAGTATAAAAGCCCGACAATCGCTCAATCGCTTGATTGACCATCTTGAACCCGGCGAACGCATTACTCTAACCCGACGAGGCAAAGCCGTTGCCATATCGATCGCCCCGGCTGACTACGCACACTTGGTCGGTGAGGAACATCACCCGTGGTGCGAGGTTATTCAAAAAATTCGCCTACAGGGCAATGGGGTTGAACTCAGTGATCAAGAACTGGATTCATGGCGGGACCGGAGTCCGCCACGAGAGGACACTTGGTGAATCCCCGCTATTTACTGGACACTAACATCCTGTCTTAATCCCTTCTTCATCAGGGCAAGGTCAGAAACTCTACCAGGGCGGCGTTGTCCCGGAGCTGCTCACCCGTCTTAATCCCTTCTTCATCAGGGCAAGGTCAGAAACAAAGCCAAGGTCTGTCTACTTCCGATCTGATCCTGTCTTAATCCCTTCTTCATCAGGGCAAGGTCAGAAACCCTTTCAATTGAACATTGTTCAAATCCCTCGGAGATGTCTTAATCCCTTCTTCATCAGGGCAAGGTTTCAAAGGAATCTGCATCTGTAGACGAATTTCTAATCATACTCGTCTTAATCCCTTCTTCATCAGGGCAAGGTTTCAAAGCAGAGTGACCTTTGATGATAGCGAGTGAGAGTCGTCTTAATCCCTTCTTCATCAGGGCAAGGTTTCAAAGTCTGTATCTGAAGTACATTGGCTTGAAATCAATTCGTCTTAATCCCTTCTTCATCAGGGCAAGGTTTCAAAGAATCCTTATGAGGAGGGATACGCCGAATAACATTCGTCTTAATCCCTTCTTCATCAGGGCAAGGTCAGAAACAGTACTGAAGGCATGGAATGGGAGCCAGAAACGCAGTCTTAATCCCTTCTTCATCAGGGCAAGGTCAGAAACTCCCGAAGTACGACCGGGAATGGTTCCCGGCCTGGACGTCTTAATCCCTTCTTCATCAGGGCAAGGTCAGAAACCGCGTCAAGCTTGGCTCGTTTATTTGCCTATTGTCTGGTGTTCCTGCTGATAAATTCCCCTCAGCAGTCGACCCTAACACGACCAGCACAGCAACCTGTCATTTATTATGATAACCTCTCCCAAAATTAAATCAATCAAAGCCTACATCCAGAAAATCATCGTGACCCTCCTACCCCTGCTACCGCTGACGCGCTACCGTCTGACCTTCCAGGCCGCCACAGAACTGCGATTACCGACCTATACAGGTTCGGCTTGGCGCGGCGCCTTCGGTCATGCCCTCAAGCGCCTGGTCTGTGTGACCCGCGAACCGACCTGTCCGACCTGCCTGCTCTACCGCTCCTGTCTCTATCCCTATATTTTCGAGACGCCGCCCGATCCCAACGTCGGCAAACTCACCAAATACACCGCTGCGCCCCATCCTTACGTCCTGATCCCCCAAGATCACGGTGGTACCCTTCCGTCCGGTACGTCCGTCGCCCTCGATGTTCACCTGTTCGGCCATGCCCAGCGTCACTTGCCGCATATCATCCATGCCCTGCAGCAGGCCGGTCAGCGGGGCTTGGGCCGACAACACGGGACGTTGGAACTTCTCAGCGTTGCCCTGGCCGATCACGAGGACTGGCGCACGATTTATGTCCCCGGTCATGCGTTTTCACCGTTACCGACGCCGCTTCTTGAACAACCCCCCGTTCCTGAACGGCTAACACTGCATTTCCTGACACCACTGCGGTTGAACAGTGACGGACAACTGGTTTCTCAGGATCAGTTCCGTTTTCATCACTTGTTTTCCAATCTGCTGCGGCGAATTTCCCTGTTGACGGCTTTTCATACCGACCATCCCCTGGCCGCCGACTTCGCTGGTTTGACCCAAGCCGCCCATACTCTGGACTGGACGCGAGCATCGCTGCGCTGGCATGACTGGGCACGCTTTTCTTCCCGGCAGGAAACACGGGTGCAAATGGGCGGATTGATCGGCGAGGTGGAACTGGCAGGCACCGATCTGGAACCCTTCTGGCCGTACTTGTGGCTTGGCCAGTGGACTCATGCCGGTAAAGGAGCCGTCATGGGCTTGGGGCGTTACCAGATTCATTCGCTGTGAGGCGTCAGGACGACAAGCTTGTCAGCGCGGCAGTTCATACCTCGGCGGGTTTATCGTAGTGCGATCCGTGCCGAACGATCAGGAGTCGATCCCCATGAACCCAGAACACTATCCTCGCCGCATTTTGCTGTGTGTCACCGGCTTGTCCCCCCAGATCGTGACCGAAACCCTGTACACACTAGCCGTATCAAGCAAACCGCTCTTCCTGCCCACAGAAATTCATCTAATAACGACCGCTGATGGGGCAGAACGGGCGCGCCTGACGCTACTCAGTGACGAACCCGGTTGGTTTCATCGCCTGTGTGAGGACTATAGCCTGCCGGACATTCATTTCACGCTCGACACCATTCACATTCTACGTGATGCCAACGGGCGGTTACTGCCGGATATTCGCAGCGTTGAGGATAATGAGGCCATTGCTGATGCGATTACCGCCAAAGTCAGAGAACTGACCGCTGACCCGCACTGTGCAGTCCATGCGTCGATGGCCGGTGGTCGTAAGACCATGGGTTTCTATCTGGGTTATGCGTTGTCCTTATTCGGTCGGCCTCAGGATCGGTTGTCGCATGTGCTGGTCTCCAGCCCGTTTGAGACCAACGCCAACTTTTTCTATCCCAGCCCCACGCCAAAAGTCATTTTCGCGAACCCGCCTGATTCACGTCCACTGGATGCGAGCACCGCCGAGGTCACCTTGGCGAAGATTCCCTTCGTTTGCCTGCGGGACGGCTTACAGGAACATCTTTTGGCTCCGAACGCCAGCTTTAGCGCAGTCGTAGCGCAAGCACAACGGAATCTGGCCACGCCTGCGCTGACGCTCGATCCCATGAGCAATCGGCTGTGTTGCGGCGCGACTGTGCTGACCTTGCCACCCGTAGACTTTGCGTTCTACGCCTGGCTGGCGCGGCGGGCGCTCGCGGGACGTTCCGGGGTGTGCCGTAATCAGATGGAGGCGACCGATACAGCAGAATTTCTGGCAGAATATACCGCTCTGCAAGGGGAGATGGCACAAGACATTGATCGAGTGCATCAGGCACTCAAGAATGGGATGGAACCGGCTTATTTCGATGGCCGCCTGACCGGCATCCGCAAGGTTCTGGAGCGGGCGCTCGGTAAGATGGGTGCCCAGCCTTACCGGGTTCACAATGATAAAAAACGCCCATTGTCACGCTATACCCTGACTCTGTCGCCGGAACAGATCCGGTTTGTGACGACGGACAGCCAGGACGACAAGCTTGTCGGAACTGACTTGTGAACCTATACCCTTCATCATCACGTTGACTTGCCGTGTACGGATGACACTACGCACTGGCGCACAGGAAAACGATTTTTCTACATTACAATAGGGGGAAGACATGACTTGTTGTGTTAATGGTCACGATGAAATCCCAATTGAATAACTACAAAAGGAGGAAGACATGACTTGTTATGCCTGCCTGTTCGAGGCCAAATCGATTCAGGACTACATCCTGCGCTCCGGGCGCTTGCGCCATATCGTCGGGGCCTCGGAACTGATCGACTCGCTGACCAGCAGTCTGTTAAACGATGTGCTGGCGGCGCTGAACCTACGCGAAGATCAGGACATCCGTTTCTCCCGCCGTGCTGGCGGCGCGGTCTATCTGTTCAGCGCCCGCCAGGAGGCCCGCGACGCCTTCCGCGACCTATGGACGCTGGTGGTGCGCCAATACGCGCCGGGGCTGGAGTTCATCATCGCCCAGGGCGAAGGCTCCAACGATTTCACGGCTTACGAAGCAGCGAAGCAACGGTTGCAGGCGGCGCGCAATCGTCAGGCACCCCTGTTGCCCAGCGGCGGTCCGGTCACCTGCTATGCGCCACGCACCGGGCAACCCGCCGTGAAAAACGATAACAAACTCGGTTTACAGGACGCAGCGACTGCCCGATTTGGCCTGGATCACTTCTGGAAGCGCGGTGGCTTAACCAAAAAATTTGCCGAGGACGTTCCGATAGACGCTTGGCCGCGCAATCTGGACTACAGCCCGGATACCGAGGATGGCAAGGACTTCCCGTTCCTGCCGGATAACCGCTATCTCGGTCTGATCCACGCCGACGGCAATGGTCTTGGGCAATTACTGATGAAACTTGGCGAACAGGTCAAAGCACGCCCGCAACAGTTCGTTGCCCTATTCCACGATTTCTCCACGGCGATTACCACTGCTACTCAGGATGCTGCCCAGCAGGCGACGGCGCAGGTGCTAACGCCGGCTCGCCGCTACGACCCGAACGACGCTGATCCGTCTGCCGGCACCCTGCCCGCCCGCCCCATCGTCCTCGGCGGCGATGATCTCACCATTCTGGTTCGCGCTGATCTGGCCATCCCGTTCACCCAGGCCTTTTTGTCCGCCTTCGAGCGCCACAGTCGTGAACAATTGACGAAGTTGCGCCATCAATACCCCGACATCGATGGACTCCCCGAAGCGTTGACCGCCGGGGCTGGCATTGCCTTTGTCAAATCCAGTCATCCGTTTCATCTGGCGCATGAACTGGCCGAATCACTGGCCAAATTCGCCAAGAATCGCGCCAAGGCCATTGTTCATGATCATCAAAACCGCCAAGAACCCCTGGAACGTATTCCCCCGACGCTGGCGTTTTACCGGGTGACGACCGCCAGCCATGGCGACTATGCCGATATTTGCCGCGATGAAATGACTCACGGTCCCGCACACGCTCGGGTCATAACCAGCCTGGGCGCTTACGGCATCGATCCGCAACCACCCAATTTGCCGGCGCTGACCGATCTGCAAGCGCTGGCGGGTCTTATGAGTGCTCAAGACATGGCGCGGGGTCCCTCCCGGCAGATCCTCACCCTGCTGGGTCAGGATCACGATGACGCCAGACGCCGCTACGCCCGCTGGCGGGAAGTGATGAAGGAATACAACAGCGAAAACCTGAAAAAAATCGACCAGTATCTCCAGCAACTCTGTGGCTCACTGGATACTGACTTGCCCATTTCCGAAGCCACCAAAGCGACGCCCCTCGGTGATTTGGCCATGCTGCTGGCGGTAACCAAAGGCGCGGTTCGTCAATCCAACCCCCCGGAGGACGCTCGGTGAACCCCGCTACCCTCATCATCGATATTCAGAGCTATTGGCATCCAGGCACGGGTCAAGGCAGCGGCTTCCATCTGGACGCCGTAACTCATACCGGTCCCGACGGTCTGCCACGTTTACCGGGCCGCACGCTCAAGGGTCTGTTGCGTGATGCCGTCTATCGCGCTGAACACTGGGACTGGCCACAAATCCCCAAAGGGACGACCGAAGCGCTGTTTGGGCCGCTGGGCCGCGACGGCGCTCCCACCCGACCCGGCTTGCTGCGCGTGGCCGACGCCACCTTGCCCGAGCCGGTCGTTGCGTTTTTAACCACGGACGAGGGCCATGCGCTGATTCCCGGTCTTTACCGCGAGCATTTCAGTACGGCTATCGAGGTTGAAACTGGGGTCGCCATTGACCGTAGTCTGCGTGGAATGCAGATCGTCGTGCCCTTACTACTGGAGGCGCAAGTCGCCGAAGTTCCCGGCGTGGACGCTGTACCGGACTGGCGTGACCGCCTGACCGCGGTTCTGCCCTTGGTCACCGCCGTGGGTGCACAGCGCACACGGGGCTTTGGTCGCGCCCAGTTACGCTGGAAGGAGGACTGAAATCATGCCGACCCTGACGCTGCAACTCACGTTGCTTGACGATTTGGTGGCCAGTGAGCGGCCCGCCACGGAAGGTGGCCATGCTTCGCTGGACTATCTGCCCGGCGCCATGCTGCTCGGCGCAGCCGCGGCGCAACTTTACAACCAGTTGTCTCGCAGCGAGGCCTATCTGTTGTTCCATTCCGGCAAAGTCCGATTCCACGATGGCTGGCCGCTGACCGGCGGCGTACCCGGCTGGCCGATGCCGCTGTGCTGGCATGACCGCAAGAGCATCGCAGCGACGACGGGCGAGTCGCTGGACGCCGCCAAAGTGCGCAACCTGCAATTCGGCCGGTTCGACGACGGCGAGCAACCCAAACAACTGCGCGATGGCCATATCCGGGCGGACGGCTATCGGGTGAGCGTCCGCCGGTCGCTGCGGATGAAAACGGCGATCGATGCGGAAACCGGGCGGGTAGCCGATTCGCAGTTGTTCGGCTACGAGGCCATCCAGGCCGGCCAGGTCTTTCTGGCGCAGGTGGAAGCGGATGATGACGTACCTGCTAACCAGTGGGCGCAATTGATCGATAGTTTGACCCAGCGTAGCGAACTGCTGTTAGGCCGCTCCCGATCCGCGGAATTTGGCCGGGTACGGGTGGAATCGAAGGAAGGTCCTGCCGCACCTGTCTTCATGCCGACCAGTGCGGCGACTCAGGGATCTGAGGTCACGCTTTGGTGTCTGGCTGATCTGGCGCTGCTGGATGCCTGGGGCCAACCGACGCTGGAGCCGACGCCTTCTCACCTGGGTCTGGCGCGTGGCGCGATTCACTGGGAACGCACCTTCCTGCGCTTCCGCCGCTATGCGCCCTGGAACGCGCACCGCCGGGCCTATGATCTGGAACGACAGGTGATCCGGCGTGGCAGCGTCATCACCCTGACCGGTTTCGATCCGCCGCTGACCGACGCGGAATGTCGCCAGTTGCAGACCGGCGTCGGGGCACACCGGGAAGCCGGGCTGGGTTTGGTCAGCGTCAATCCGCAATTACTGGCGGGCGCACAACCGGTGTTCGCCCCGCTCATCACCGCTCCGGCAACCGCGCCTACGCCGCCCCCCATTTCTGACCATCCACTGATTATCTGGCTTCAAGAAGGGCAAAAGGGGGGAGAAACTCGCAGTCAGGCGGAAAAGGAGGCTCGTGTTCAGGCGAAACAGCTTGAAAACTGTTACAAATCGGCGCGCACCTTTGTCGGCCTCGCCCAGAACCTCCCGATTGGTCCCTCTCCAGCCCAGTGGGGCAACATTTATGAACAGGCGCGCACGGCCAGCGATTGGGCGGCGCTGCAACGCGAGTTGTTCCAGGAGGGCGATAACGCGCTGTGTAAGCCCAAGGCGAAAGGCTGGCAGGATGAATTCCGCGATACCGCCAGCGTGCGGTCGTTTTTTGACTGGTTCCAGGCAATAACCGCACAAGAGCGCTGTGGACTGCAATCCGTGCAAGCCCTGCGGGTTTTCTGCCGCGAAGCGCAACGCATCGCTCAGCGTGAACACGGTCGTACTGATTCCGGGAGGAAACCGTTATGAAACGCCTTCATCGTTCCATTCTCCATATTGCCCGCTTCGTGCTGGAGGCGAAAACCGCCTTGTCTATTGGCAGCGGCGGTGCGGATGGCGTCTATGACCATCCGATTGTGCGTGACGCCAATGGTCTGCCGACCCTGCCCGGCACGTCGCTAGCGGGCGTCCTGCGCCATCTATGGGTTCAGGAACATGGTCATGATCTGACGACCGCTAACGCGCTGTTTGGCTACCAGCACGGCAGCCTGGGCGAAGCCTCGCGCCTGGAAGTCGCTGCCAGCGCACTGCATGACAGTCAGAATCAACCGGTTGAGGGTCTGCTGCTGGGGACGGCAAACCGGGACCGGTTGCGAAAAGACCGGCTGTTGTCCGCCGCCTTGCGAACCCGTGACGATCCGCAGTTTCGCGACCGGGTGCGGCTCAATCATCGCGGGGTCGCCGTTAAAACCGGCAAGTTTGACCGGGGATTGCTGACCGCCGGTTACCGCTTCAGTGGCGAACTGCGTCTGTGGTCGGAACAGCGCGATGATCGGGATTGGTCGGCGTTGCTGAGCCTGCTCAACGATCCCCGCTTGCGGTTGGGTGGGGCCACCCGGGCCGGTCTGGGCGCTCTGCGCCTAGTCGAACTGTATACCGGCTGCTTTGATCTGCGCAACGTACAGGATATCGCCGCCTTTCAGGCTCTGAAGCCGGAGATGGGCGAGCGCACCGGGTTGACAGCGCTGCCCCTCGACAGTCTGGTGGCCAACGGAACGGCGGCGCAAATCCTGACGATTGAGCTGACGCCACGGGATTTCTGGCGCATTGGCCAAGGCGATAAGTCGCTCGGCCATGGGGATAAGACCCCGGATCTGTTGCCCAAGCTGGAACCGATCGTGGTGTGGCGGCAAAACTGCGCTGAAATATGTACTCGGTATGCCCTGGTCCCCGGTTCCTCAGTCAAGGGAGCGCTGGCGCATCGCACGGCGTTTCACTGGAACGCGCTGACGGGCTTCTTTGTAGATCAATTGACGCTGGACGAAATCGCCCAGTGGGATAAATCCGCACACTGTCCAGGCGTCATGGCGCTGTTCGGGTCGGTCAAGGACAACACCGACGCGGCCCGTGGCCAAGTGGGTCATCTGCTGATCGATGACGCGCAGATCGAGATCACCATGGCGGATCAGCGCCAGCACGTTCAAGCCATGATTCACAACAGTATTGACCGGTTCATGGGCGGGGTGCGCGACCGGATGCTGTTCACCGAGGAATTGATTTATCAGCGCCCGATCACATTGCGCATGACGTTATTGCCGGGGGTTGATGCGGCTGAACCGACCGCACGACGGGCTTTAGCGCGGGCCATCCGCGATCTGTGCGAAGGGCGGTTGGCGCTTGGGGCTGGCGTCACCAAGGGTCACGGCAGTTTTACCGGAACGCCTGATGCCAACACCCGCAACTGGCTAAAAAACCAAGGGGAGGATTGGACATGACCGAAACTGAACTATGCGCGGCCTATACCCGGGTCGCCCAATCATATGGATTGCCGCCGATGACCTGCACGGCGTTGCAGGTCGAAACCCATGATCTGGCCGGTGGCGAAGCGGCTTGGCAGGCATTAGTGGATCACAGTCCGACATCCGGCTGGCTGCTGTTCCAGTCGCAGGTCGCGGCGTTTGTCGATGTCTTGCCGGAACCGCCAGCCGACTGGGGCGGCCTGTTGGCAGCGGAAGTGGTCGATGCCCAGGGTCGGTCGCTGCATCTCCGCCAAGTGGGGGAGCAGTGGCGATTGACCATCGCCCAGGCTGCCGATCCCGAGGGGGCTACCGAGGTTTTTCTGGCTGATCGTATCCAACACCTGGCCACGGATCGGGTTCCCGGTTCAGATCCTAAGCGACTTTATCATCGCCGCTATTGGCACCGGGATCCCTTGATGGGGGTTTCCCCGGTTTTCGCCGCGTTCCAGGGGTTTACCCGTCCGGAGGAGATTTGACATGCCGGTAACTGCGATCAGTGCGCCCTATAACTTCGTCCCGCTCGCCGACTGGGTGCATAGCCCAGACTGGGCGAGCCAGGTTTCCCATGATTTGCCGTTCCGCGACGGGCTGTCCGGCCATCTGGAACTCACCATCACCGCCCACACGCCGATCCTGGTCGGGCGGGAACAGCAACCGGCGACCGCTCAGGCACCCGGTGAGGTTCATCCCTATCAACTGCCGGATGGCCGCTACGCCCTGCCGAGCACCACGCTCAAGGGCATGATCCGCGCCGTGGTGGAAATCGCCAGCTTTTCCCGCATGGTGATGGTGGATGACCAGCATTTAGGGGTACGTGACCTGACGCCGGGTGCCCGGCCGTTTTACGGCAATTTCATGACGAAAACCGTGGGGCCGCAAACTTATCAGGCGCTTTCTCAAGCGGGCTGGCTGTCTTTCGACGCCGCCCACGGCGTCTGGTTGATTCAGCCCTGTCATCTGGCTCGGGTCGAGCGCAATGATCTGGTGGCCTGGCATGGCGCTCCCTGGGTGATCATCGGTAATCGCCCCACTGCCCAGGAGAAATATGCTGCCTGGACAAAACCTCTGGACATTCGCTTTGATGCCGGGCCTGAGGTGGCGCATCCCCATCATGGTGGTCTATCGCTGATGTATCGCAAGGCGTCCAACCTCGGTACGGGCCGCACCAACGGAACCTTGGTTTTTACCGGCCAGCCTAGCCCGAGAAACCATTTGGAATTTATCTTTTTCGGCGCAGTCGGCCCGCCGATCCCGGTACCCGATGAGGTGTTTCGCGGGTTTCTCACGATTCACGACCAGCGCACGGAAAACGCCCCACAAACCGTCTGGGAGTACTGGAAAGGGCGAACCCGCATTCCGGTGTTCTACCTGGAGGAACCCGGTCGTCCCGGTAGTGTGGCTTCGCTCGGGCTAGCGCTGATGTACAAGCTGGCTTATCGCCATTCTGTACATGATGCGATTCGCCATACCAGCCCCCGGCATCTGGATGGTGGCGGCGATGATCTGGCGACGCTGCTGTTCGGGCGGGTGGGCGATCAGCCCGAGGCTTGTTTGCGCGGTCGCGTAACCTTTCATCATGCGATTGCTGAAGGACACCCACAACCGCAAGCGCAACCGCCAACTATCCTCAATGGCCCCAAGCCGACCTATTACCCGAACTACATTCGGCAACCGGCGGCGCAGAACCACCGGATTCCGGAGAATAAGGGTTACGCCACGTTGATGGACAAACAATGCGAAATTCGTGGCTGGAAACGCTATCCGGCGCGTCCGCAAGCGCAGGTTCAGCCGTTAACGCCTGAACAGCTTGATAACACGGCGGTTCAGGTGCAATTGCATCCGTTACCGGCCGGAACTACTTTTACAACGCAGGTGGTGTTTCACAACCTCAGGCATGAAGAATTGGGCGCACTGTGCTGGGCGATCACCTGGGGCGGCGCGGACGGACTGCGGCATAGCCTGGGCATGGGCAAGCCGTTTGGGTTTGGGCAGTTGACGATGGCGATCGGCGGCGTTGAGGTGCGGCCCAATCAGCCCGCTGCGGTAGTGCAGACCTGGGAACAGTGCCGGACGGCTTTTATCAAGTCCATGGATGATGCCTATGAGCGGGCGCGCGGGCGTGGTAAGAAATGGCGCGACTCGACGGAAATCCGAGCGTTGCTGGGGATGGCGGATCCCGCCAAGCGACCGGCCCAGGGGGAATTGCGCCATCTGCGCCTGACCACTGAAGCAGATAATGAATTCAAGGACGCCAAAACCGCCCGTCTGGTGTTGCCAGAGTACCCGAGAGGTGCCCATCCGAGTGGTGAAGCCCAGGCTTCTACGGAGGTTGTGGCCCCGATCTGGCTCAACGTGGAGGTCAAACTGGATCCGGGCAAGGGCGAACTCTCGGCCGTCTACAATGGCGTCGTGGCGCGGGTAGGCAATCCGGATGCGCAAAAGTTGCGCGATGCACTGCCGGAACCGATCCGGGACCGGTTGAAAAAGAAAAAGGCGCTCAAAAATTGTAAGGTACAGGTCGCGCCAATCGGTAATTCCTGGAAAATTGAGCACATCGAGGTTGTTGACTGACCGGACGAGCGGGCGACAAGCTTGTCGCCCGTTCTTTTCTGGCGGAAATTTTGGTATCGTTGCTGTCGGTGCCTGCTGCACCGGCCGTAGGAACCATGAACGAGCTGACTCACCCGAAGATATCGTACGTTTGTACCTTGCCCTGATGAAGAAGGGATTAAGACTGTCCCATGCCCTGGAGGATCCAAAGAAACGTTTGTACCTTGCCCTGATGAAGAAGGGATTAAGACATCCCGACGATGTCCATTACTAATTTCATTTTCATGTTGAACACCTTGCCCTGATGAAGAAGGGATTAAGACCGAGCAATCTCCTCGACAAACACGAAAGAGGTGGTGTTGAACACCTTGCCCTGATGAAGAAGGGATTAAGACCGAGGCTCCCATTCCAATTACCATCCATGTTTGTACCTTGCCCTGATGAAGAAGGGATTAAGACCGCAATCCGCTTCACAAACTCGGGGGTGAACGTTTGTACCTTGCCCTGATGAAGAAGGGATTAAGACCTGACAACACCCTGTATAATCCACCAGAAACGTTTGTACCTTGCCCTGATGAAGAAGGGATTAAGACCACAACATGCTCCTCGAATCTTACGGCGAAGCGTTTGTACCTTGCCCTGATGAAGAAGGGATTAAGACGCCTTGTACGCAGCAAAGAGGCCTACGTCCTCCGTTTGTACCTTGCCCTGATGAAGAAGGGATTAAGACTGTCCCATGCCCTGGAGGATCCACCAAAACGTTTGTACCTTGCCCTGATGAAGAAGGGATTAAGACCCATCGGGACACGCCGTAATCACATATGGACTTTGGTTGAACACCTTGCCCTGATGAAGAAGGGATTAAGACACTATCGGAATCCGTTTCTCAACGGTTTCTATCAAGTTGAACACCTTGCCCTGATGAAGAAGGGATTAAGACAAGATTCCACGTAAAGTGGAAAAGTGTTGCCGTTGAACACCTTGCCCTGATGAAGAAGGGATTAAGACGGAACTTTCTCTCTCGGCTAATTTGCCGGAGAAGTTGAACACCTTGCCCTGATGAAGAAGGGATTAAGACGCAAATGCAGTGAAACTTCCAACTATTGTCGCCACAGTTGAACACCTTGCCCTGATGAAGAAGGGATTAAGACTGTCCCATGCCCTGCAAGATCCATGCAAACGTTGAACACCTTGCCCTGATGAAGAAGGGATTAAAAAAACCCGCACTTGGCGGGTTTTTTGATGGGTAGTAGTTGTTAGGTAAGCGTTCACCTCCCCCTTTGCTAAAATGGGAAGGTGAATACCTACACTTTTATTGGATAGGAGACTGATATGCCAACGGCAACACTCACCAAAAAAGGGCAAATTACCATTCCTGCCATCGTGCGGACGGCTTTGGGCGTGGATACCGGCGATCAGGTGGAATTTGTCCAGATTAAGCCTGGCCGCTTCGAGATTATTCGTGCTACCCAGTCCGTTACGGCATTGAAGGGCCTCATCCACAAGCCAGACACACCGGTATCTATTGAAGACATGAATCAGGCTATCGCTGCACATGGAGCTATGCCTTGGTCAAGCCATCATGCAGCACTCAATCCGTATTGGAAATAGCGAACAGCATGACCAGAATCTTCGCTGATACCTGCGCATTCCAAAGCCGATGATCGTTAGTTTATTTACTGAAAGAATGACGGTTCTGCGCAGACCTTCATAGCCTGACGCCATTCCCTCGCCTTAGCCCTCCCCGTTCAGCGGAGATGTCCACAGGCGACAAGCTTGTCGCCCCACCCTTTTTGACAGAATCATCGTATCGTTGTCGTAGCCACAAGCGGCGAACCCCCTGACAACCCGCATCAACCCGGAGGAATCCAGGCGATGATCAAGCATAACTTTGTCGCTAAGCACCTGCGCTTTTTCAATAAGGCGAAAATCGAAGCGAACAAGAAAAAAGACCGCAAATTGAACCGACAAAAAAACAATGTCGCCTTGAGATGCAGTCTGAAAACCCTCCATTCCCAATGACAGCAGGGTTCCTGTACCGATTCCCGCAAATGTTCAGCGCCGCAAAAATGTCGCTTGACAAGCTTGTCGGTACGGACACACCCTCGACATCGGGCTATGATGCGTCAATGTAGAAAACTTACCATCGACAATCTGTGGAGAACCTGATGAGCGGTGAAACCTATACCTACGTCAACATGCGGCAGGATCGAGTGAATGAACTGACACGCCAGGCCCGGCGCACCGACGCACTGGAAGCGCAAAAGCGGTTGCTGGAGCAACAACAACAAGCCCGCGAAGCCCAGACACGCCAGCTCCGGCAACGCCTCACCGACAATGAAGCCCGATACGAGCGACACGTTCGAAGTTTGGGGCAAGATATACAGGCTCTGGAAAAGCAAACTCGCGCTCGTTTCGAGCAACAGCGCAAGGCTTACCAACAAGGTCTGGAGGAAACCGCCCGCCGCCAGCGTCAATACACTGATCAGCAGGTCAAGGGACTGAATGACCAGATGCAACACCTGGATGCAAGGCTATCCGGTGATATCCGCAAAGTCGATGACCGGGTGACCGCCCTGGCGGAGTCTGTCCGGCATGACTTGGGCGCTCAACGTCAGGAATACCTTCACCTGTTCCAGGAACAGGATCGCCACTTTCAGGACGCCCTACAGCAACAGGGCGCTATCCTGCAGGCCAATATCGACACCCTTGCTGATCAGATTAGCCAGCGCCTGCATAATGAGCGTGAAATAGCCGAAGCCTGGATCGGTCATCTGCGCCAGGAGATCGAATTCATTCGGGATCGCTACCGTCATGAACAATTTGCGCCGGGAGAATTGGCGCAACTGGACAATCGTCTGCAACTGGCTGCTAACAACCTGGCGCAAGGGATCTATCAGACCGCCATCGGCACTGGACAGGAAGGATTCCTGCAGGCCCGGCAATTGCGGGAACGTCTCGAACTGCTGGAAATGCACTGGGAACACTATCGGCAACTGGCCTACGAAAGCGCCACTGCCGCCCTGTTGCTAATCGACGAACACACGCTGATCGATTACCGCCTGGAAGGCGACCAGGCCCTGCAAGTCCAAGTGGATTACTGGACTGAAGGCCGCTGGCAGGCGTTACGCGACCAGGTCAATGCGCTGCGTCAGCAGACGGAAAATGCACAATCCTCCGTGACCACGGACGAACTGAAAGCTTTGCAGCAAGCGGCTGAACACGCGCATGACCAAGCCTTGGCGCTGGTCGTGACCGCCAAGACCGCCGCTCTCTCCTCGATCAAGCGCCGGGATGTTCAAGACATCATCCTGGAGCGGTTGACGGAACTGGGCTTTCAGTACCAGGACAGCAGCTATGAAGGTGAAGACTTCCGACGCGCTTACCATTTGAAGCTGCGCAATGGCAGTGGCGACGAACTGGTCACTATCGTGGCCCCCGAAGGCGAGTCTTTCAATAACCGCCTGACCTTCAGCTTCTTCGACCAAAGTCCCAATGAACAGGTCCGTGAAGAACGTCTCTGCTTGATTCGCGAGCAGATTGAGAACGAAGGGGAAATGAAGGTTGGCCCGATGCAATGCGAGCAGGCTTATGCGGGAGACAATGCGCCGGAAGCGCGGCGCGACTTTACCCAAGTGCGCACGGCCCGGAAACCGCAGCCGACCCATTAAAATGTTGGATCAAGACGTTTACTTGAATCTGGCCGAGGTCTGCCCCGATACCCAAGTCCTCGGGCCAGGTCGGCGCTACGCTCTCTGGGTGCAGGGGTGTCCGTTTCAATGTCCGGGATGTCTGGCGCTCAAATGGCGTCCACAGCGGATCAAACACCTGGCGGCAGTGACCGCTTTGGCCAATGATTTTCTCGCCGTTGACGGGCTGGAAGGGCTGACCGTCTCCGGCGGTGAACCCATGCTCCAAGCGGCGGCGATTCGGCAATTGATTCACCAGGTCAGACAACACCGTCCAGACGCTACCCTGATCGTTTATACCGGTTATACCCTGGAGGAATTACGAACCCAGGGCGACGACGCCCAGCGTGCGCTGCTCAACCACGTCGATATTCTGATCGACGGCCGTTATGAAGAGGCGCTTAACGATAACCGGGGCTTGCGCGGTTCCACCAACCAGCGCATCCATTTTCTGACCCGTGCCTACCGGGATCTGAGTGAAGACTGGTTTATCCAGCGACCCCGCCAAGTCGAATTACGTTTTCGCGAAGATGCGCTGTTTATGGTGGGCGTACCGCCCGACGGTCTGGATAGCGCCATCAAAGAGGGAGTCACTACGCGATGAGTTCTCCGTTCAGTCAGTTTCAGAAACGGATCTTTCTTTGCCACGGCCAAGTGCGAGATCGATTTGCCCCGCCCCACGGCGTTCCACTCGAATTTGACCAGTTTTTGCACCAGCACCTGCGGTCGCTGGGTTACGAGATCATGGTCTACTACAACCATACTGGGCTGTATTTCTACGACCCCATCTCGCGTGACTGGATCATCGAAGGAAAATCCACCGCCAGTCCGCCAACGGTGCCAACCGGGCAACCCACCCGGCCTTCGCTGCTGGCTCCAGCACCCGGCGGGTTGTCATTGCGGCAACGAGCCAATCGTCCAGTCGCCCAAGGAACGCCAGCGCCGTCTGGTCAACCTGCCCGTATGTGTTATCCGAATCTCAACCGGCTGACCGAAATTTTGCCGCATCTACGCCGGTTGACTGCGCCTGGTAGCCCCCACGCTGCCATTATCTTCGATTCGGACCACCTCGGCGATTTCAGTGCTCACGGATCGACCGTTGAGCAGTTTCGTGGATTTCTGGACAAGGATATCCACCGGTTACCGGCCACATCTAAAACAATCCTGGTGTTTCTATTCGGTATGCCGCTTTCCCCGCTGCTCGATCATCTACGGGACAAGCCGGCGCTGAAGCTACTGTTGAGTCAGAATCAGAATCACGATCTCCAAGGGATGGCTCAACGGATTCAGGTGGGATCGCCCGATCGTGATGAAGTGGCGCGGCTGATTCACTACTACCGTTTAATGCGCGGCTTGCCGGTGGACTGGCGCACGCTGGAGAAAAACGTGTTGCGGTTGACCGCCATGCTCAAGGGTGAAGACGCCAGCGATCGCAGCGTCTCCGCAGCAATACCGAGTGGGCGCACCCTTAAAGACCTTGAACACCACCTCAACCCACTGGCCGAAGCGGGGCGCACTTTGGACGCCGCCGCCGTGCGCACCATGACCGGCCAGCAGGTCTCCGAGCGCAGTGCGCTGGAACGGCTGGACGCCATGATCGGTCTGGATCATTTTAAGGACTTTATCCGCAAAACTCGCAAAAGCTGGCAGTTCCAACAAGCACAATCCAAACCACCCATCGCCCCGATTGACGACGTGCTGCGTTTCGCTGCAAGCATATCCCGCCAAGGCGCTGGGCACTTCCTGCATCTGGTCCTGAAAGGCAATCCGGGCACCGGCAAAACCACGGTTGCCCAGTTAATCGGCGAGATTTACCAAGAGGCGGGGCTGCTGGAAATCGGCCACACCATCAAGACGGGACGTCACGATCTGGTAGCCGGCTATGTGGGTCAAACCGCCATCAAAACCCAGGAACGGATCGAACAGGCTCGGGGCGGCGTCTTGTTCATCGACGAAGCCTATAGCCTGGTTGAAGGCGGCGATAACGATTTTGGCCGTGAAGCCATCACAACCCTGATTAAGGCCATGGACGATGACAAGGACAACCTGTGCGTGATCTTTGCCGGCTATCCCGACGACATGGATCGCCTGATGGCCGCCAATGCCGGCTTTGAGCGCCGGGTCAAAACGATCGTGCTGGACGATTATCACCCGGAACAATTGGCGGCAATCTTTGCCGATTGCTGTCGCCGCGCGCACCCGCCTGTGGTCTGCGATGCTGAACTAACCGCGCTATTACCCCGCTTCTTTCAGGAAATGTATGACCAGCGTGGAAAGGATTTTGGGAATGCCGGCACCATCAACACTCTGTTTGATGACATGCGCAAGGCGCTGCACGATGAACTGGACACACCTGCCGACAGCTACACCCTCAGCCAGCGCCATCTGCCCGCACGTTATCAACACTATCTGACGCAAATCGAAGCGGCAGACCGTGGCGGCCCCCTTGAAGAGCTGGAGGCGCTGGCCGGCTTGGCGGGGGTGAAAACCCGCATCCGCGACCTGATCGACGATAAGGCGCTGAACCAGGCGCGGCAGGCACAGGGACTTGCTCAGGAACCCGTGCGCCCCGGTCATTACCTGTTCCTTGGCAACCCCGGCACCGGCAAGACCACCGTCGCCCGGCTGATGGGCGCACAGTTCAAACGCATGGGATTGTTGAAAACCGCACGACTGGTGGAGATGACCGCCAGCCAGTTATCCGGTCAACAATATCTGGGTCACGCTGAAAAAGCCGTGCACGATCAGGTCAAGGAGGCACTGGGTGGCATTTTGTTCATCGATGAAGCGCATCAATTGGCCCAGGATCGCGGCTTTGGCCACAATGCCCTCACGGCGCTGACCCCATTGCTGACCAACCATGCGCATGAGTTGACGGTCATTTGCGCGGGCTATACCGATCAGATGCAGGCTCTGTTCAATATTGACCCCGGACTCAAGCGTCGTTTCGAGATCATTGAATTTGCCGACTTCACCGCCGACGAACTGACCGCCGCTTTCAACCGCTTCGTGCGGCAGGCCGGCTTTACCTGTTCGCCGGATGCCCAGCCCGCTTTGCAACGTCTGTTTACCTGGATGGTGGAAAACAAGACGCTGGCTTTTGGCAATGCAGGTGCTGCGGAAAAGGTCTTTGAACGCGCCCGACGCCATCTGGCGCAACGGGTCAAACCGAACGCCGCTACTGAGGTGGAAGCTATTAATACGATTCTCGCCAAGGACATTCCCCAAACTGCCGACTGTGGTGACCTGCTGTGAACGCACAACAAGACGCATTACGCCAGAATTTACGTCAACACATTGACGAAGCTCTGAACCAGCGCGGCGTGGTTCAGGAGATCATTCTCCTGCGGGCGCTGAATAAGGCCATCGACAGTTTTGCCACGACCGAGGCCGACTGGCGAGCCGCGTCGCCGCTGGAATATCGCCGTTGGCGCGAGCAGCTCAAGGAGACTCTGGACGCCTTGGCTTTCATGGTCGACAGCGCTGATCATTATGCTCAGGAACCCACGGAACTGGCGAGCGATGTCGCTCAGGCGACCCAGCAGTTACGTGCTGTTGAACTGCGCCTGCAAACGTTGCAGACCGAGAAAGCGGCGCTGCTGAGTGAGTTGAACCGGACTGAAGCTGAGGCCGCGACCCTTCAACATGAAGTCGATCTGCTGGCCGCGCTAAAAGCGCTGGCGCCGTTTCGGGAAGCGATCAAAAACCGGATTGACGAGCAACGCCTGCAGGCGTTCGCCGACAGCGAGTTGTGCCGCCATCAGACTCACCATCGCCAACACCTCGAATCACTGACCCGTCAGGTCACCGAGCAAATCCATGAAATCGAAGCGTCGCTCAAGGACAGTATGACGCTGACCGAGCAAGAATGGGCCAGCCTGCACCAGGCGGCGACCCAGGTTAACGCGAGAACCAGTGCATGACTACGGATCTTGAATCGGTCGCCGCCATGCGAGAAAAACTGTTGCAGATTACCGACTATCTGGCCGCCCATTTTCCGGATACCGCGACGCCAGAACGCCTGTGGTCATACCTCAGTCGGGCATTGCGCGAGGCCGTGCCCCTGAATCTGTCGCCCACCTGGGCGGAGGGTCTGAACGACGTTCTGATTGACTGGCATCAGTTGCTGTTCAACGATGGTGCGCGTTTTCATGAAGTATTTAACCAGCGCGACCGCTACACTTTTCAGGCGCAGTATGCGGAGATGGATGGCTTGCAACGCGCTAATCAGCTTGCTACAGGTTCCCCATTCCTGGCGCAGACCCGCCGGATGGCTCAGGTACTCACCGCCGCACTGGAAGCGGAACACTGTCTCCTGCGCCTCAATCCAGCGTGGTTTGTGCTGTATGAGGACCGGATCGATATGGAATGGACAGCGCTGGAATGGCAATCGCCGCGTGAGCGGTTATTGAAACGCTACGACCTCGGCTGGATGCATCCGGCACTGCGCAACCGTGAAGTCCCGAACAGTTTTTCCTGGGCGGCGGGCGTTACCCATGCCTACGCCTATTTGCTCCTGCACACGCTCACCCGCCTGCCGCCGGCCGTTAATCAGCAGTCGCTTCTGAACCAGATCGACCGCTTTCGCGTTTACAACTCCCGTCTGGCGCCGGACTTGCGTGACTGGCTGCGCCAGTTCCTGCGTCTGCTGCCGGAGAGTAAAGCCACACCACTGGACTGTTGGGAGGCGCTGGCCACCTGCATAAGATCACAGGAGGATTTGCATTCCAATTCCATTGCGACCGCTATGCATGACGTCGGGGGCGACAGCGCTTATGGCCGAAACAAGCGCAACAATCAGAACGAGGATGCCTTTTTCACCTTGACCTTACCGGGTATCACCCTGCTGGCGCTCGCGGATGGCGTCTCTACCGCCCAAGTCGGCACGGGGGGGATTGCCAGTTTCACCATCAAGGAAGTGTCGACCAAACAACACGATGAGTTACTGACCCAACTGAAAGCACTAGTTGGCCGGACCGACTGGGAAGACGCGGGCTGGGCGTTGATCGAAACGTTTTTTGCAAAATGCCATCAGGCGGTCGTGGACAAGATCAATACCTATCTTCCCGATCCACTACAACCCGTCGAAGGGACCATGTCCAGTACGCTAGTTGTCGCATTGGTACGGGGCAATCAGGCGCTGATCGGTCACTGGGGTGATTCCCGCGCCTATCGGCTCTCCACTCGCGGGGCGATTCGCTTGACCGAGGATCACAATCAGGAACTGGAAGCACTGCTCAACGCGGTGCGCCAGAACGTCAGCTATAAATGTCCTGAACAAGGTGAGGGCGCACCGCTGACCAGAGTTCTGGGACAATGCCGGTACGATGATGCGGCGAAATGTTGTAAACCTGTTGAACAGAAAATCTCGCGGGACGCCTGTGTACTGGCTGCTGATGAATGGCTGTTGCTCTGTTCAGATGGTCTTCTCAGTGGCTTTACCGACGATGCGGAAGCGGCTAAGGAAGCGCGACTGGCCGAGCTGGCGCAGCGTTTTTCCACGGTCTCTTGCCGTGAACTGGCTCGGCAACTGGTGCGTGCTGCGGACGATGAACGCGGGGACGATAACACCACGGCAGTGCTCTTAAAACTTAAGGCTTGATAAAGAGGATATAACACTCATGGCCGAAGAAATTTTGCTGAATGTTGCACTGAACAAGGATTTGCTACCCAAAAGCCAAAAGGACGTGACGGTGATTGCTCGCCTCGATATTGAAGCAGCGGAAGCTTATCGGCAACAGCATCAGAGCGTCCCTGCCGATATTTGCCTGTTGCTCGACTCCAGCGGCTCCATGGACGAACCGTTTGCCCCAGCGGACAGCCAGTCCAAACGCGCCGGGGTGATTCAGGCTGCCAAGCAGATGTTGCCCCACCTGGGACCGGACGATACCGTTTCTATCATTTTCTACGACAGTCAGGCGCATCTGATCGCTACCCGTCTGCCCAGTCAACAAAAGCAGCAAATCGAACAATTGCTGGATACCTTGAACAAATACAACGGTGCCACCAACTTTGAGGCAGGCCTGCGGATGGTGCAGGCGATCATGGCCCAGAGCACTAAAGCCAGTCGGCGACTTTTCTTCCTGACCGATGGCAATCCAACCATGGGCAACCAGGGTAATGTCGGGCAGCTCATTGAGCAATTGGCCAAGGAAGGCGTCATCGTCGATTGTCTGGGCGTCGGCGGCGATTTCAATTTCGCCTATATGCGCCAACTCTCCGCGCCCTCCAATGGCACGACGGAGCTGCTGGATAATCGCAGCAAGGCTGGGCGGATTTTCGAGCAAATTCTGGTCAGTGCGCAGCGGAACATCGCCAATAATGTCTTTCTGCATTTCCTCTTCGCCAAGGACCTGCGTGACTTGGAGGTCTATCAGACGGCACCCGAGACCCGCTATTTCTCAGCGCTTAAACCGGGTAGCAGCGGACGGTTTTCGTTGGAGATTAACGTCCAGTCGTTGCGTCAGGATCGGCGCAATATCTATCTGTTCAAGGCGAGTCTGGACGCCCCGACCGACGCCAGTCAGTATCCCCTGGCTGAAGTGCGACTGGATTACGATTTGCCGCCCGCGCAACTGAAGGCCCAGCGGGCGACCCTCAAGATCGGGGTCAATTTTACCGACCAGAAAATGCCCCCCATGGTGGATAGCAGCGTAGACGATATGTTCGCTGAAGCGGAACTGGCCAAGTTCTATGAACAATTCATGGCGGTGCAAAAACAGGATTGGAGCAAGGCGGTCGCGGTGCTTGATGAGATGATCCGGCGCGCTAATGTTCTGGATGACCAGGCGCGTCTGAATTATTACCGCACCTTGCGCAGCACCCTCCAGAAAGATCATCGATTGAGCGACGACGATCTGAACCGGGTGGGGGCCAGCAGCACCAAGTCCGCTCTGGCTCAAGATGCCGCGGAATTGGGCGCAGCAGGTGGCAATCTGCTGGACGAAGAATACTGATCAGGTGGAGATGATTGATGTCGAACGCAACCGATCTTTGGACTTGGGAAAAAGGAGCGCCGCCGGGGCCGCAGGTGGCGCAAGCTGGAACGCGCTGGAGCTTCCGTCTGCCCTTGCAGGGTTCGGGTCCGGCGCCCAACTGCGTCTGGTCTAATCTGCCTGGGGGGGTCGCCGCGCAGCAACCTACGTCAGATACCCTGATGCTGATCGTAGACATTCCCGCTGATCTCAGCGGCGTTCACCGTCTGAGCTATCGGATTGGGGACAACGCCTTGGCTGGGATGCTGTTATTGAAAATCCTGCCAGCGGATGCGAGCGCTCCCCAAGCCCTGGTGACTCCGACGCCTGCATCACCTGCTGCTGCACCGGTGGTGACGCCGACACCTGAACCAGCCGTGCAAACTTCGTCGTTCCAGGCGGCTTCTTCAGCACCGACTTCTGCGCCGACGGGCGACTACGAGGTTCGGGTTTATCGCAGCGGGACACTGATTGCCAATAAGACGCAGCCGC
>JAIFNF010000187.1 GCA_020047885.1 Gammaproteobacteria bacterium
GCACTTCCAGCAACGCCGATGAGGGATCGCCGCGAAAATCCATGGACATCTTGTCAATTTCATCAAACAGGAACAGCGGATTACGCACCCCAACCTTGGTCAGGTTCTGGATGATCTTACCGGGCAGCGACCCAATATAGGTGCGGCGGTGACCACGAATCTCGGCCTCATCCCGCACGCCACCCAGCGACATGCGGACAAACTTGCGGTTGGTAGCGCGGGCGATAGAGCGGCCTAGCGAGGTTTTACCCACCCCCGGCGGCCCGACCAGACACAGAATCGGCCCCTTCAGTTTGGGGGCCCGCTGCTGCACGGCCAGATATTCGAGAATCCGTTCCTTGACCTTCTCCAGACCGTAATGGTCCGCCTCCAGAATTTCCTCGGCGGCCAGCAGATTCTGGTGAATCTTGGTGCGCCGTCGCCACGGGACATTAGCCAGCCAATCCAGGTAGTTGCGCACCACTGTCGCCTCGGCGGACATCGGCGACATCATTTTCAGTTTGTTCAACTCCGCCTGAGCCTTGGCCTTAGCTTCCTTCGGCATTCCCGCCTTATCGATGCGCCGGGCCAGGTCCTCAATCTCGTTCTGGGAATCTTCCAGATCGCCGAGTTCCTTCTGAATCGCCTTCATCTGCTCATTCAGATAATACTCACGCTGGGTCTTTTCCATCTGCTGCTTGACCCGACCACGGACGCGCTTTTCCACCTGGAGAACGTCAATCTCGCCCTCTACCAGGGCCAACAGTCGCTCAAAGCGCTCGCGCAGATCGTCAATTTCGAGAAGCTTCTGTTTCTCATCCAGTTTGAAGGTCATATGCGCCGCGATGGTATCCGCCAGCCGGATCGGGTCTTCGATCCCGGCTACCGAGGCCAGCACTTCGCCTGGGATTTTCTTGTTCAGTTTCACATACTGGCTGAACGTATCCAGCAACGAGCGAATCAGGGCATGGAGTTCCTGCGCGTCGCCTTCATCCACGATCGACTCCAATGGCGACACCGCTGCAATAAAACAGGCGCCCGTTTCAGTGAAGCGATGCACACTGACCCGCTGGCTGCCTTCCACCAGCACTTTGACCGTGCCATCCGGCAACCGCAACAGTTGCAACACATTCGACAGGGTGCCAATGACGTAAAGATCATCAACGCCGGGTTCTTCCTCTTCAGCATTTTTCTGCGCGACCAGCACAATCCGCTTGTTGCCCTGCATGGCCAGGTTCAGGGCGTGGATCGATTTTTCCCGCCCCACGAACAGTGGAATCACCATGTGCGGATAGACCACCACATCGCGGAGCGGCAACACCGGCAGCAGCATCGGGCCGGATAAGGGATCCAACCGGGCTTCCTTTGATTTCATAACAAACTCCCGCGATGCAACCAGATGATTGAAGAGGCAACCGCATATGGTGGTGGGTCGGTCATACTCCGGCGTGACCGGCCAGAGCGCGGAAAGAGCGCCGAGCAATCACCTTTCCCGCCCTTGGCCAGACCCCTCGTCAATCCTGACCGACCGCGCGCCGCTCAGGGTTCTCATAGATGAAATAAGGTTTGGCCTGGCCAGCAACCACGGCGTCGTCAACGACGACCTTACAGACATTCTGCATGCTCGGCAGGTCGTACATGGTATCCAGCAGGATATGCTCCAGAATGGTTCGCAGACCACGAGCGCCGGTCTTGCGATCCATTGCCTTGCGCGCCACTGCGCGTAGCGCTTCGTCCCGGAACTCCAGCTCACTCCCCTCCATCTCAAACAACTTATTGAATTGTTTGGCAATGGCGTTTTTTGGTTCGGTGAGAATCCGCACCAAGGCCTGTTCATCCAGTTCGGTCAGGGTCGCCACGACCGGCAACCGGCCAACAAATTCCGGGATCAGCCCGTACTTGATCAGATCCTCGGGTTCGACCGTCATCAGGACTTCACCAACCGTCTTGCCAGCATCCTTGCTCTTGACGTCCGCCGAAAACCCGATTCCGCCCTTGTCGGAGCGACTGCGGATCACCTTGTCCAGACCGGCGAAAGCCCCGCCGCAAATGAACAGGATGTTGCTCGTATCCACTTGCAGAAATTCCTGCTGGGGGTGTTTGCGGCCTCCCTGCGGCGGCACCGAAGCCAGGGTACCTTCGATCAGTTTCAGCAGCGCCTGCTGTACGCCTTCACCGGATACATCTCGGGTGATCGAGGGGTTATCGGATTTGCGCGAAATCTTATCGATCTCATCGATGTAGACAATCCCGGTTTGCGCCTTCTCCACATCGTATTCGCATTTTTGCAGCAGCTTCTGGATGATGTTCTCGACATCCTCGCCAACGTAACCGGCTTCGGTCAGGGTAGTCGCGTCGGCAATCGTAAACGGCACATTCAACATCCTGGCCAAGGTTTCAGCCAGCAGCGTCTTGCCGGAGCCAGTAGGACCGATCAGCAGGATGTTGCTTTTAGCCACCTCGATTTCCGGGGGTTTGTTGGCGCGACTACCCTGTTGCAACTCCAACCGCTTGTAATGGTTGTACACCGCGACCGCCAGCACTTTCTTTGCTCGTTCCTGGCCAATCACATACTCGTCAAGCACCTGGTTAATATCGCGCGGCTTGGGGAGTTTATAAGCCGCTGTTGGCGTGTCCTCTTCCATCTCCTCACGGATAATGTCGTTGCACAGTTCAACGCATTCGTCGCAGATGAACACGTTCGGGCCGGCGATCAGCTTGCGAACCTCATGCTGGCTCTTGCCACAGAAGGAACAATACAACAGCTTGTCGTCGTCCCGGTCATTGCGGTCTCTGCCCATTACTCCATCCTCGTCATCATCGCGCAGTCGTGGAATTCAGCCGTAAGGATATTAAAAGCGGTTGCATCAGCCAGTCGGGACTCGCTGGCTTAATACCGCATCAATCAGGCCGTATTCGACCGCTTCGGCGCCACCCATAAAATTATCGCGGTCGGTATCCACGGCAATTTTCTCGACCGGCTGGCCGGTATGCTTGGCCAGAATCCGGTTAAGCCGGTCACGGACCAGCAGGATTTCGCGGGCGTGAATATCAAAGTCGCTGGCCTGGCCCTGGAATCCACCCAGCGGCTGGTGAATCATCACTCGCGAGTGCGGGAGGCAGAACCGTTTGCCCGCTGCGCCGCCGGTCAGCAGCAACGCGCCCATGCTGGCCGCCTGGCCAACGCACATGGTGCTGACACTGGGCTTGATGAACTGCATGGTGTCGTAGATGGCCAGACCTGCGCTGACCGAGCCGCCCGGTGAGTTGATATAGAGATGAATGTCCTTGTCCGGGTTTTCCGCTTCCAGAAACAGCAGTTGGGCGACGATCAGGTTGGCGGTGTAGTCTTCGACGGGTCCCACCAGAAATACGACCCGTTCCTTGAGCAGACGGGAGTAAATGTCGTAGGCTCGTTCGCCGCGAGCAGTCTGCTCAACGACGATGGGAACCAGATTGAGCGCCCGGATGGACGCCGAAGCGCTGATTTCAGTCATGCGGCGGACTCCTGTATGGAAAGTTGTCGCTGAGCCGCCAACTCGGCTTGGGATTGCAGGGGTTTCATGATTTCGGCAAAGGTGCTGAATCTTTCGGTAACCTGCGCGTGTTCCAGCAGCCATCCGACCACCTGCGCCTCGATGACCAGTGTGCGGATGTTATTCATCGCTTGCGGATTCTGCTCATGCCAGCGCATGACCTCCGCCGGTTCTTCGTAGCTGGCGACGAGCGTTTCCAGGCGCTTCCGCACCTGTTGTTCGTCGGCCTTCAGGTCCTGAGCCGCCGCCACCCGGGATATGAGCAAGCTCAGCGCCACCCGCCGACGGGCCTCAGCGTCAAACAACTGGATCTTGAGCTGCTGAATCTTTTCATCCTGTTGGTCAGTCGGCAAACGAAGCTGACCTGCCAGGTTTTCGATCTCCATGTTAACCAGCGTTTGCGGGGCCGGAATCGGGTTAGCCGCCAGCAATCCCTGTAGCGCCTGGTGCTTGACCGTCATTTCGATGCCGTCACGCAATTCGCGCTCCATATTGAGGCGCAATGACAAGCGTAGACCCGCAACACCGCCTTCCTTGATATCAAAGCCTTCGGCAAGAGCATCATCCAATGCGGGTAAATCTATCTGCTCTACGCGGTGAATCCTGATCCAGAACTGCGCAGTTTTGCCGGCGACATCGGCAATGCGATAATCAGCCGGGAAAGTCAGGTCGAATTGGGTCTCGGCGCGGGCACCCAATCCAACCAGCCGATCTTCAAAATCCCTGAGCATGACACCGTTACCCAGAACCAGACTGACGTTCTCGCCTTTGCCCCCCGGTATATCCTGACCGTCGATCTGACTGTTAAAGTCAACCAGTATCCGGTCGCCAATCCGGGCCGGTCGCCCTACCACGCTCCAGATCGCCCGCTGCCGGCGCAAGGTCTCGATCATCGCATCGACATCCTGGTCAGTGACTTCTGCGACCGGACGCTCAATCTGGATATTTTCAACGCCGATCAGCTCAAATTCAGGCGCCACTTCGAAGGTAGCGCTGTATTCGAGATTCTGACCCTCTGCCAGATTGATGAAATTAATGGTTGGGCTGCAAACCGGATTGAGCTGTGCCTGCATCAGCGTTTCTTGCAGGCTGCTCTGCATAAGTTCGGTGACCACATCGCGCTGCACCTGATCGCCATGAATTTTTTTGAGCAGCTTGAGCGGTACTTTGCCGGGGCGAAACCCATGAACCTTGACTTGCCGGGATAACGTCTGCAACCGGCGGTTAATTTCCCCAGTGACTTGTTCCGCGGGAACCTGCACGGTCACCCGGCGCTCCAGATCGCTCAGCGTCTCAACTGAAACCTGCATTGCTGCACCTCAAGGCTTGTTCGTTATGTGTCGGGGCGCCGCTAGCCGTGCGGCAAGAAGTTTTCCGGGTCTGCTACTTGATGAGTGGTGCGAAAGGCGGGACTCGAACCCGCACGGGTTACCCCACAGGAACCTAAATCCAGCGCGTCTGCCAGTTTCGCCACTTTCGCATGAGAACGCGGTTCACACCGTCCAAAAAAACCGTTAAAAATTCCTCAGAACGCGTTACCGCTACCGCCGGGCGGCGCAGTATACAAGACGACACACAATGCTGAAACAGCGATGCGGCAAACAGCAGGTGGGAGCAAACGACGCGCGAGGCATTGAAGAAGATGGTGGGCCGTGTAGGACTCGAACCTACAACCAATTGATTAAGAGTCAACTGCTCTACCAAATTGAGCTAACGGCCCATGAACCGGTGCTGCGCAGAACCCGGAATTTTTCCGGGAATAAAACCTGAAACTGGGGTGGACGATGGGACTCGAACCCACGACGACCGGATCCACAATCCGGGGCTCTACCAACTGAGCTACGCCCACCATTGAAACTCTAGGCAAACCTGCCGGATTGGCGCGCCCGGCAGGACTCGAACCTGCTACCCTCAGCTTAGAAGGCTGATGCTCTATCCAGATGAGCTACGGGCGCAGCACTGCCAACTATCGCTAAATCAGGGCTATCCATTCGTTCTGTCAGTGGTCGGGGTAGGGGGATTCGAACCCACGACCCCCTGCTCCCAAAGCAGGTGCGCTACCAGACTGCGCTATACCCCGTCTATCCTCACCGATGCCGACCGCCCACTATCCCATGCGGGAACGGCGATTCTAGTTTTTCAAGCGCGTTGCCGTCAAGCCGGTTTTTACTGTCGCCGCCAAAGGGTTCCCTTGGCGGTGTCCTCCAGCACAACCCCCTCCTCCTGCAACCGGCCCCGAATCCGATCCGCTTCCACCCAGTTTTTGGCCTTGCGGGCGGCATTACGCTGTTCAATGAGCGCATTAATTCGCCCGGTCGCGTCAGTCTCTCCGCCACCGTCGCCAATCTTAGCCGGTGGATTGGTGAGCGCAACTTCGTGGGCAATTCCACCTTGGAAAAAGATTTCAGGATCGCATTGCAGCAACCCCAATAGTCCGCCCAGAGTTCTCAGCGTGAAACCCAGTCGCGCTGCTGCAATTTCATCTTCAGCCCGCCGCCGGTTGATCTGCCGCGCCAGTTCAAACAGAGTCGCCAACGCTTCCGGCGTATTAAAATCATCGTCCATGGCCTGGGCAAAGCGGGTTTGCCAATCTTTCTCCACTGCGATAGCCACTGCCGGCAAGCCGCGCAGCGCGGTGTACAGTCGGGTCAGGGACGCTTTCGCTTGCTCCAGATTCTCGTCGGAATAATCGAGCGGCCCCCGGTAATGGCTGGACAGAATGAACATTCGGACCACTTCCGGCTGATAGCGCTGCAACACTTCGCGCACGGTGAAGAAATTGCCCAGCGATTTAGCCATTTTCTCCTTGTTGACTTGGACAAAGCCGTTATGCATCCAAACATTCACATAACGCTGCCCGCTGGCGGCTTCGGACTGGGCGATCTCGTTTTCATGGTGCGGGAACTTCAGGTCCATGCCGCCGCCGTGAATGTCGAAATGCTCGCCCAGACACCGGGTGGACATCGCGGAACATTCGATATGCCAGCCGGGCCGGCCCGCGCCCCAAGGCGATGGCCAGCTTGGCTCGCCAGGCTTGGCCGCTTTCCACAGCACGAAATCCAGCGGATCGGCTTTCGCTTCTTCCACAGCCACCCGCTCGCCGGCCCGCAAATCATCCAGTTTCTTGTTGGCCAGTTGCCCGTAATGGGCAAAGCGGCTGACGGCGTAATACACGTCGCCGCCGGTTCCCACATAGGCATAACCCTTGTCCAGCAGGGTCTGAATCAGCGCGACGATGTCAGCGATGGCCTCGGTAGCGCGCGGCTCCTGGGTCGGCGGCAGAATGTCCAGCGCGGCCAAATCTTCGTGCATGGCGCGGATGAACCGGTCGGTCAACGTCCGAAAATCCTCACCGTTTTCCTGTGCCCGGCGGATAATTTTGTCGTCGATGTCAGTGATGTTGCGGACATAGACGACCTCGTAGCCCGCGGCCCGCAGCCAGCGCAACACGACGTCGAACACCACCATGACCCGGGCATGGCCGACGTGGCAGTAGTCATAAACCGTCATGCCGCAGACATACATCCGCACCTTGCCCGGCTCAATCGGCTGAAACAGTTCTTTCTGACGGGTCAGGCTGTTGAAAATCTGGAGCATGGCAGCATCTCTATAGCGCAATAGTGGAGCAATAACCGCCGCATCAGCGGGGATGAACGTGGGTTTGAGGGGATTTTCCGCAAAAGATACCCGCTTTGGCATTCACTCCAACGAAACCCAAGGATTATTAGCCACGGAAAAACACGGAAAAACACGGAAATTTTTTCTTTTTCAGTGTCGTTCCGTGTTTTTCCGTGGCTCGTTTCTGGAATGAGGATCGACGCTCGGTATGGCCTTCAACGTGACTCGCCAGACTGCTGCAGAAACGGCTGAATCAGCAGCCCATCCAGCCGGGTCGCCCGCCAGTCGCGGAAATACTCCAGGCCGATGGTCATGCCGGTATGTCCATCCTGCGGCTGATCCCGATAGGTGCCAAACAGCCGATCCCACCACGGCAGGTTAAAGCCGAAATTGCTGTTGGTTTCCTCCATCCGCACCGAATGATGAACCCGGTGCATGTCCGGCGTCACCACGATCCAGCGCAGCCAGCGATCCAGCCGCTTGGGCAAAGCCACATTGCCGTGATTGAACATTGCGGCGGCGTTCAAAATCACCTCAAACAGCAGCACCGCGACCGGCGGCGCACCCAGCGCCAGCACCACGCCGAGCTTGATCAACATCGACAGAACGATCTCCAGCGGGTGAAAGCGCAAAGCGGTGGTGGCGTCAAAATCCAGATCGGTATGGTGCATCCGGTGCAACCGCCACAGGATCGGAACCCGGTGAAACAGCACATGTTGGCCGTAGATCGTCAAATCCAGCAGCAACAGGGAAACGATCAGCGCCAGCCAGAACGGCGCATGCAGCCCGTGCAACAAGCCCCAGCCCTGCGCCTCAGCCACGCTGGCGACGCCGACCGCCAACACCGGAAACGTCAGGCGCAGCGCCAGGCTGTCGATGATGACGATGCCGAGATTGGCCGGCCAGCGCCGGGTGCGCGGCAGGCTGGGAATTCGGCGGGGCTGCCGCCATTCCCACCACAGCATCGCCAGCAGGACCGCGAAAAAGCAGCCCAACCGGAGCATCGACTCGTAATGCAATCCATCAGCCATCTTTCACACCCCCCACATTCACACCACCCACAGTAACGCCAACGGCAAGGTCAGCAGCGCCAGCGCGGTTTCCACCGTGACAATGGCCGCGATCAGCGGCGCATCGCCGCCCAGTTGGCGGGCCAGAATATAGGCGGTCGACGCCCCCGGCAGCGCGGCGAACGTCACCAGCACCGCCGTTTCCAGCCGCCCCGGATTCACCAACCAGCACAACATCCCCGCCAGCGCCGGTAAAACCAGCAGTTTCAGTCCACTGGCGACCGCCAGTAACCCAGGCCGGGCCAGACCCTCAACCCGCAAGCCCGCGCCAACCGCCAGCAGGCCCAAGGGCAGCGCCGCTCGCGCCAGAATCTCCAGCACTGCCGCCGATCCCCACGGCAAACCGATTCCGCTCAGGTTCAGTCCGATCCCGGCCAGACAAGCCAGAATCAGCGGATTGCGGATTAAACCGCGTATGACTCCGTCCACCGTGGCCTTGCCGCCGGCATGAAGGTTCAGCACCAGCACGCACAGCACGTTAATCAACGGAATCATGATCGCCATGACCAGGGCCGCTACCGCGCCGCCTTCGGTATTGAACACCGCCAGCGCCACGGCCAGCCCGACATAGGTGTTAAAGCGGATCGCGCCCTGATACACCGAGGTAAAGGCTCGTCCATCTACGTTCAGCCACGCTCGCAGCAGGTAAACCAGCCCGGTCATGGTCAACAGCAGCGCGATAATGACTGCCGCCACCGGCAACACTGCGTAATCGC
>JAIFNF010000121.1 GCA_020047885.1 Gammaproteobacteria bacterium
CTGATGCAGGGCGAGTTGACCGCAGAAAGTACGCTCGGTCAGGGCAGTTGCTTTACTTTCACCCTGCCGCTCCAAACCGTGACAACCGAGGAAGAATCCACTATCAGCCGCCGTGAAGTTCCGGTGATCGACCTGGCTCCGGATCAGCCGGTATGCCGGATTCTGATCGTGGATGATCTGGCCGACAACCGCGCTCCACTCCGGGCGCTGCTGAATACGCTGAATCCGCAACCGCCGGTACTGGAATTCCGGGAAGCGGCTGACGGCCAGGAGGCCGTGGCGATCTGGGAAGCGTGGCAACCCCAAGTGATTTTCATGGACATGCGAATGCCGGTGCTGTCGGGGGAAGAGGCGACCCGCCAGATCAAGGCGCGGATGGCGGCTCGGTCTGAGGCGGTACAGAGCCTCGTGGTGGCGCTGACCGCCAGTGCGTTCAACGAGAACCGCGACTATTTTCTGGCCGGGGGCTGCGACGAATTCGCCCGCAAACCCTTTGTAGCCGAGGAGTTATTCGCCATTCTGGAACAACGTGCCGGTCTGCGTTTCATCCGGGTGGGAGACACGCCGATCTCCGCTGCACCCCCGTTATCTGCCGAAGCCGTGGCCACCGGTCTGGCGGCTTGTCCCGAGGAATGGCAGGCAGCGCTGAAGGATGCGGTGAATCTGGGGGATTTTGGCCGAATCACGGAACTCGTCCAGCAGCTCCAGGACCGCGATGCCGCCCTCCGCGAGACGCTGGCGCAGTGGGCCTATAACTACGATCTGGAGGCGTTCTCACAGGCGCTGACCGGGTGATTTGCATGATCCTCAACGCTTCATCAATCCGTCTACAGGCACACCCAATGACCACAGCTCAAGTTTTCAACAACAGCCATTTACAAGCCATCTACCTGCCTCAGGAGTTCCGCTTCGACGTTGATGAGGTAGAAATCCTGCGTCGGGGCGATGAAATTGTTTTGCGCAAGAAACCGACTAATCTCAAAGCAGCCTTTGAATTGTTGGCCGGAATGCCAGAAGATTTTTTCGCGGATGGGCGTATCGATCCGCCTCCAGAAACGCGGGAGGCATTTTAATCAATGGCTCTTTTCCTGTTGGATACCAACATCTGCATCTATATCGCCAAACGTCGGCCACCCGAAGTTCTGGCTCGCTTCGAAGGCTTGCAGCCAGGCGAAGCTGCGCTGTCCGTTATCACCTATGGCGAGCTTCGGTTAGGCGCTGAGAAAAGCATGTCCCGAACTGCCGCACTGGAGCGCCTGGAACGCCTCACTGAATGGGTGCCGGTTTTATCCCTGCCCCAAGATGCGGCGGTTCACTACGGTATTATTCGCGCTACGTTGGAACTTCAAGGTCGACCCATCGGCGCAAACGATTTATGGATTGCGGCTCACGCCTTGGCAGGACAATTGACCCTGATCAGTAATAACACTAGGGAATTTAAGCGAATACCTGGACTGTTGCTGGAAGACTGGGTGGCTAACTCTGCCTGATTCTCACCCACCGTTCCTCCGTGCGCGGTGGAGCAGGTTCGCACGGTTAATGCCGCCCTCTCCGCCACTTTGGCGCAGTGGGCCTATAACTACGATCTGGAGGCGTTCATCAGGCTGTTCCGCGAAAACCCCGGCATTGATGCCGGGGAGGGATAGCTGCCGGGGGTTCAATGGCTGACATAGCGCGATCGTGCCGCAGTCACTGCCTGAGCAATCATTGTATCCAGTTCAGCGCTGTCTTTCAGGGAGGTTTGCAAGTCCTGCAGGCGCCCGTCTTCCAGACCGTAAATCCAGCCGTGCAGCACCAGTGGTTGTCCCCGCGTCCAGGCATCGCCGACCAGCGTAGTGCGGGCAACGTTGCGTACCTGCTCAATGACATTCAGTTCACACAGGGCGCGCCAGCGGGCGTTGTTATCCGGTAGCGCGGTCAGGAAATCCAGATGCCGGTCGCGGGCGTCCTGGATGTGACGTAACCAGTTGTCGATCAGCCCCAGCGACGGTCCTTCCAAAGCCGCCCGGACGCCGCCGCAACCGTAGTGACCACAGACAATGATATGCTGGACTTTCAACACCTCGATGGCGTATTGCATCACCGATAGGCAGTTGAGATCGGTATGCACCACCACATTAGCGACGTTGCGGTGAACAAACACTTCGCCCGGTTTCAGACCGGTAATCTGATTGGCGGGCACCCGGCTATCCGAACAACCAATCCACAAATAGGCCGGGTTTTGCAGATTGGCCAGTCCGGCAAAGAACTGGGGATCCGCAGCACGCATCTCATCAGCCCAGCGGGCGTTGGCGGCAAATAGTTCTGGCAGGTATTTCATTAATCCTCTCCAAGAGCCTGTTGCAAAATTAGTGAATGATCCACCATCGTGGTCACGGAAGATCATGGGGCGATTCTCGGCCTCCAAGAGCCTGTTGCAAAACTAGTGAATGATCCACTGCGCGTCCGACACCAGGCAGATTCCACCGAAACGCTTCAGCAATGGCCGAATAGCGTCGATCAGCGGCTGCAACTGCTCTTCCGGGCAGGCGGTGATCACGTAGCTGTTCTTGAACACATCGGACAGTTGATCGCCGGCGCGCACTCCCCGATCGCCCATGCCGGTAGCGTCCTGAATGACCGTGTAGCCGGAAACACTGACTTGCTCTAGGCTCTTCAACAACTTACGCAATTCCAGCGAGTCGATGACGATCTCGATGCGTTTGACGGGGCGCATGGTTTATCTCCACAGGTAATTGATAGCCTGCAAATACAGCGGCAGACCGACAATAATGTTGAATGGGAAGGTAATTGCCAGTGACATCGGTATATACAAACTGGGATTGGCTTCTGGAATGGCCAGCCGCACCGCTGCCGGCACCGCGATGTAGGAAGCACTGGCGCACAGCACGACGAACAACAGGGCATCGCCTTTCGGAAGTCCTACCCAGTACGCCAGCCCTAGAGCCAGCACGGCGTTGAGCAGCGGAATCAGAATGGCAAAGGACACCAGGAAAATCCCGGCCTTCTGCAGATCCCCCAAACGCCGCGCTGCCACCAGACCCATATCGAGCAGAAAGAAGGCGAGCAGGCCCTTGAACAGATCGCCCGTAAACGGTTGCAGCGCCTGATTGCCGGATTCCCCCGTCAGCGCACCGATCAACAAGCTACCCATCAAGAGCAATACCGAGCCGTTGAAGAAGGCATCGCGCAATAGATCTGACCAGGAAAATTCGCTTTTCCCTTCTTCCCCCACGCCACTGGTCGGAAACATCCGATAAAACAGTACCCCAATGATGATAGCCGGGGATTCCATCAGCGCCATGGCTGCGACCATGTGGCCGCCGTAGGGAATGTCCAGCTTGACCAGCAGTGAGGTGGCGGTGATGAAAGTAACCGCGCTAATCGAACCATAGGTGGCGGCGACAGCCGCCGCATCCGCCACGCCCAGCCGCCATCGCAGAATGAAGAAGCTGTACAGGGGTACGACCGAAGCCATCAGCACGGCCAGGGCGATAGTGATGACCACGGTGTGATCGATACCGCTTTGGTACAGTCCCACGCCCCCTTTGAAGCCGATCGCCAGTAACAGATACAGCGATAGAAACTTGGCAATAGGCGGTGGTATTTCCAGATCAGAGCGCAGGAAGACCGCCAGCATTCCCAGGAAGAAGAACAGGATGGGCGGGTTGAGAAAGTTGGAGAGAATGAGATCGATGTCCATAAGCGTATCGAGGGTTGTGAGTGGAATACCCGCACCGTGCGCCGGGCCGTGGAAAGATCGAATTGGAAGCTGATAATACTATATTTTTATCTTCAACTTACTGAAAAATGCTGCACTTTTTATAATTTTTCAATGACCTGAATGGACAGGATATTCAAAGGGGGTACCGTATCCCGATACCCCCAGCCTGAACGATGTCTTTCAGCAAGCATCATCAAGCATCTTCATTCTGGCCGATTACTCGCCGATAATCTTGCGCACCACATCGGTCATGGAGATCACGCCGACCGGCTGATCGTTCTCGGTCACCACCAGACGATGCATCCGCCGCCCGGTCATCAGGCTGACCGCATCGCCCCGCAACGCCCGCGCCTGTTCCGCCGTCCGCCCCTGCCGCGCCAACACCATGTCGGTCTGCGACACCACGCCAATCGCTTTACCCGCTTGATCCATCACCACGACCGCATGAATCTCCTTATTCACCATGATCTTGGCGACCGTGCCGACGGTATCCGTTGGGGTGCAGGAAATAATACCACGATGCATCAAGTCCCGAACCTGGGTACCGTCGTCGGCGATGGTGACCGCATCGGCCTCACTGATGCCTGGCAGCGGTACGGACATCGGATAGGGATGCGGCGTGGTATGCACATCCCCCTTGGGCAGGGTTGGGTGTTCAACCGCCACCGGCGGCTTACCGCTGGCGTCCTGGCCAAACTCCGTTGCGCCGACCAGCACGGACATATTGCCGTGCAGGTGCTGGTTTTCGTACATCAGTTGATGAGCCAGCGAAGACGAAGGCGCTGATCGGTACGCCAACGGGGTTTTCCCACTCAGAGTGCACAAGCGGTCGTATTCGGCCTGCGAGCCATCGCACCAGACGACCTGCTCGGGCGTGCACAGTGCGGCGATCTCGCCCACCCAGGCGAGCAGTTTCTGGTTGTTGGTGGGTACGCTGGCGGGGTTCCGTGTGTTGCTCATCTTATTCCTACTCCCGAATGACGCGGATCGGAGTCGAGCTTGATCCCCAGTTGGCGGGGTTCGGTGTTTTGCTCATCGTTTTCCTACTCTCCGGTTCGGCATATTGGGAAACCTTATAGTTAGGCGACATACTGTATGCTACCTGACTAAAATAAAGCTTATAGTAAGCAAGCTTATTATTCAACCCAAAAACCGGGATTTCGACACTTTATTTGCGGGTATTTGGCTTATGCTAACCTTCATCTCCATTGGGACATCGCCACTGAGGCTGACGACATGATCATCCAGGATTCCTACCGAGGCCCCGGCTTCCTCCTTACCGACTCTGCTCGATTGCTGCGCAAGCTCATCGACCGCCGATTACAGCCTCTGGGTTTGTCCCGTGCGCAATGGTCGGTTCTAGCCATCCTGTCCAACCACGAGGGTCTCTCTCAGTCACAAATCTCCGACGAACTCGAGATCGAGAAATCCACTGTGGGTCGACTGATCGATCAGGTTGAAAAGAGCGGATGGATTGAGCGGCGTCCGATCCTTGGCGACCGGCGCTTATGGGGCGTCCATTTGACTGACCAGGCGCGGGAACTGATCGCCGAGGTTGAGAGGGTCGTTTTGCAGACCCGCACGGAAATGCTGCGCGGTCTGTCCGTCGAACAGCAGCAAGACCTATCGGAGATATTGCAAACGGTGAAAGCGAATCTGTCGGCTGCTCTTGAACTTGATCAGGCACAACTGCATTCGGTGAAAGCGAATCTGTCGGCTGCTCTTGAACTTGATCAGGCACAACTGCATTCGCAAAAATTCGAGGACGCGACGGATTGAATAGCGGCATTCAAAATGCCCCCCCGGGCGGGAAAGGGCAGGAATTTCAAACATTCCCCTCCTTGGATAAGGAGGGGTGGCGCGTCAGCGCCGGGGTGGTTTGACCCTTACTCGCCGATGATCTTACGCACCACGTCGGTCATCGAAATCACGCCGACCGGTTGATCCTTCTCGGTCACGACCAGACGATGCATCCGCCGCCCGGTCATCAGGCTGACCGCATCGCTCAACAACATCTCGGCATCGCAGGTTGCGCAACCCGGCGTCATCACTTCGTTAGCCCGCAGCGCCCGCGCCTGATCCGGCGTCCGACCCTGCCGCGCCAGCACCATGTCGGTCTGCGAGACGACGCCGATGGCCTTGCCCTTCTCGTCCATGACCACCACCGCATGAATTTCCTTGTTCACCATGATCTTGGCGACCGTGCCGATGGTATCGGTCGGGGTGCAGGAAATAATGCCGCGGTGCATTAAATCCTTTACCTTGGTGCCATCATCGGTAATCGTGAGCGCTTCGCCTTCGCCAATGCCCGGCAACGGTGTGGACATCGGATAGGGATGCGGCGTGTTATGCACATCGCCCTTGGGCAACATGGGATGTTCAATGGCAACTGGCGGCTTGCCATGAGCGCCGAGGCCAAATGCCGTCGCGCCGACTAGCACGGACATGTTGCCGTGCGGGTGTTTGTTGTCGTGCATCAACTGATGGGCGACCGGGATTTCATCGTAGGTGAACGCTCGTGACATGCAGGGATCGAGCAGACCGCGCAATGCCAGCTCATTCATCTGATTGGACTGTTCGGTATTGGCGAAATGCGAACCTTGCAGGCGCTTTTGGCGCATCCACAAATAGCGCAGATCGACCGTCGCGTTATAGCCGGTCGTCCCTGCACACACCACGACCATCCCGCCGGTGTCGCAGACGAAAATCGAGGTCGGAATCGTGGTTTCGCCGGGATGCTCGAACACAATGTTCGGCGCACGTTTCTCGCCTAACACTTCCCAAATCTTCGCACCGAACGACCGCACACCCTTCAACCACTTGGAGTAACCGACGTTATCCTTCCAGTGCGGCAACATGCCCCAGTGGTCGAACTCATTGCGGTTGATGCAGCCTTTCGCCCCTAGCTTCATGCAGTAATCGAACTTGTCCTCGCCCGACACCATGGCCACGGAAGTCGCGCCAGCGGCTTTAGCAATCTGAATGGCCATGGAACCCAAGCCACCTGCGCCGCCCCAAATCAACGCCACGTCGCCCTTCTTAACCGCGTTCGCGCCCCAGCCGTGCAGCATCCGCCAGGCGGTCGCCGCGACCAGCGTGTACGACGCCGCTTCTTCCCAGTTCATGTGCCGGGGCTTGGGCATGCACTGCTGGCCTTGCACTTTGGTGAATTGGGCGAAGCTGCCCCAGTTGGTCTCGTAGCCCCAGATGCGGAAGGTCGGCGAGTACATGGGATCGCCGCCACTCTTGACCCATTCACAGTTGCGGCTGTATTGGCCGCAATGCATCACGACTTCGTCGCCGACCTTGACGTTGGTCACGTCCTTACCGACTTTGTAGACGATACCGGAAGCGTCGCTGCCGCCGATATGGAAATCTTCCGGTTCGCCGGCCTTGTTGCGTGCGCCAATCACGTTGACCGGAATCCCCAGTCCCGCCCAGACATTGTTGTAATTGATGCCGGCGGCCATCACATAGACCAGCACTTCGTCATCCGCAATCGGCGGGGTGTTCACGACTTCCTTTTGAAACGCTTCCATCGGCTTGCCGAACCGTTCCGGGCGAATCAGCCAAGCGTGCATTTTCGGGGGAATCACGCCTAACGGGGGCATTTCACCGAGGTTGTAGAGTTCTTTCGTCATTGTGCTGCATTCCTCTCTGTTGGGGTTGTTGGTTTGGAGATTAGCGATTCGGGAGAAGGCGGGCGCGTAAATCGTCGTAGGCGGCAATCGGCGAACGCCGGGGGGCGAGGGCTAATTCCGTAAACAAGGCAGTTTCGCCACCCAGTTGCTGGATGCCATAGCGGCCAAATTCCTCGCGCAGGTGTTTGACCAGCCATTCGGCCTGACAGCGCTGGCGGCGGGCAGTGAATTGGCCGCGTTCCAGCAACCAGTTCCGATGTCCATCCAGCGCATCCGCCAGGGCTTCAATCCCGCTGCCCAGCGCTGCGCTCGCAGATAAGGCTGGCGCTTGCCAACCGTCCGCATCGGTGCGTCGTCCCAGCGTCGTTTTGAGTTCCGACAAGGTTTTCCGCGCTGCCATGCCAATATCTTCCTTATTGACGACAATGACATGCGGTATTTCCATGATGCCGGCTTTCAGAAACTGGATGCTGTCGCCGGAGGCCGGTTGCGCCACGAAGCAGGTGGTATCAGTCATCTTAGAGACATCAATCTCCTTCTGGCCGACACCCACGGTTTCCACCAGCACGATGTCGAACGCCGCCAGCATCGCCAGACTCATCGGCCAGACTTCGGCGCTGAGTCCGCCAAATTCGCCACGACAGGCCAGCGAGCGGATGAATACCTCTTTATCCGCACCGCTGGCGTGCATCCGCAACCGGTCGCCGAGCAATGCACCGCCACTGATCGGGCTGGAGGGATCGACTGCCAGAATAGCGACTTTCAAGCCCCGCTGCCGCCACACTTGAATCAGCGAGGCAGTCAACGAGGATTTCCCGGCACCGGGCGGGCCGGTAATGCCAATTAAATGACCGCCTGCCGCCTGCTTTTCCGCAGGTAGCGCATCCAGAAAGGCGGCAGCGCACTGCCGGGCGGCGGGACGACGGTCATCCAGCAGATTCAACGCCTGCGCCAGCGCCAGCCGGTCGCGGTGACTCACCGCTTCGGCCAGCGCTGCCGGGTTGGGAAGCGCCGGAATCATGCCACCGTAACCGGCGGCAGGTCGTGGTTCTTACGGATCAGGTTGAGGATATCCACCATGATCCCGTTCATGTCGATGTCCTTCGGGGTGTAGACCGCCGAAATGCCCCGCGCTTTCAGCAACTGGGCGTCGCTTTCCGGGATGATGCCGCCGATGACCACCGGCAAGTTCTTCAAGCCGGCTTGATCCAGATAATTGAACACGTCCTCGACCATTTCGACATGGCTGCCGGACAGCACCGACAGGCCGATCAAGTGGACGCCTTCCTCCAACGCCGCTTTAGCAATTTGTTCCGGGGTCAGGCGGATACCCTCGTAGACGATTTCAAAGCCGACATCGCGACCTTTGACGGCAATCTGTTCCGCACCGTTGCTGTGACCGTCCAGACCCGGTTTGCCGATCAGCAGGCGCAGTGGCCGACCCAGTTCCTCACCGGTTTTCGTGACCTCGGTGCGAATGGCGACCGCTTTGACACTGCGGCTGTCCTCATTGGCGGGAATATCGATGCCGGTCGGGGCGCGGTATTCGCCGAAAATGTCGCGCAGGGTTTGCGACCATTCGCCAGTGGTCACGCCGGCATGAGCGCAGAGAATCGACGCGGGCATGATATTCGCCCCGCTCCGCGCCGTTTCGGCCAGATTCACCAAGGCCGCTTTGACTTCAGTGTTGTTGCGCTGGGCGCGGAAAGCGTTGAGCCGCTCGATCTGCTCCCGTTCCGCCCGCGGATCGACCTTCATGATGCCGCTATCGACGCCACCGGTGAGCGGCGAAACTTCGGTTTCCTTGTAGCAGTTCAGGCCGACGATCTTGAGGTCGCCGCTTTCAATGGCGCGCATCCGGTCGGTATGGCTGGACACCAGTTGCCGTTTGACATAGCCGGATTCAATGGCCTGCACCATGCCGCCCTGTTCCTGCACCCGAGCCATTTCCGCCGTCGCGCCGTCGACCAGCGATTTGACCTTGGCGGCGATCACTGGCGAACCGTCGAAAATATCGCCGTATTCCAGCAAATCGGTTTCAAAGGCCAGCACCTGCTGCATCCGCAATGCCCATTGCTGATCCCAGGGGCGCGGCAGACCGAGCGCTTCATTCCAGGCCGGGAGCTGAAGGGCGCGGGCGCGGGCTTTCTTGGACAGGGCAACGCCGAGCATTTCCAGCACGATGCGCTGGACGTTGTTTTCCGGTTGCGCCTCGGTCAAACCGAGTGAATTGACCTGGACGCCATAGCGGAAGCGGCGCATTTCTTCACTTTGCGCACCATAGCGTTGTTCGGCCAGTTGATCCCACATCTCGCCGAACGCCCGCATTTTGCAGGTTTCTTCGATAAAGCGGATGCCGGCATTAACGAAGAAGGAAATCCGCCCGACCACCTGTTCAAAACCTTCTGCGCCGATTTGCCCAGAATCGCGCACCGCATCGAGAATGGCAATGGCAGTGGACAGCGCGTAGGCCAATTCCTGGGTCGGCGTCGCGCCGGCTTCCTGCAGGTGGTAGCTGCAAATATTGGTCGGATTCCACTTGGGAATGTGCTTGACCGTGTAGACAATGATGTCGGTGATCAGCCGGACGGAGGGCTGGGGCGGGAAGATGTAGGTACCCCGCGACAGGTATTCCTTGAGAATGTCGTTCTGAGTGGTGCCTTGCAATTGCGCCTGCGACGCGCCTTGCCGTTCCGCAACCGCGATGTACAACGACAACAGCCAGGCGGCAGTAGCGTTGATGGTCATCGAGGTGTTCATCTGACCCAGCGGGATTTGATCAAACAAGGCCGCCATGTCGCTGATGTTGCCGATGGGTACGCCGACCTTGCCGACTTCGCCACGAGCCAATGGATGATCCGAGTCGTAGCCGGTTTGAGTCGGCAGGTCAAAAGCCACCGACAGGCCGGTTTGCCCTTTACTTAAATTGGTACGGTAAAGTTCGTTGGAGGCCTTGGCGGAGGAATGGCCGGAATACGTCCGCATCAGCCAGGGTTTGTCACGTTTTACGGGGGTGGTCATGAGAGCCTCTTTCAGTGGACTGCGGTTTGGGGTTTAGTTTTTTCTTTGCAGAGCGATGTAACTATTCTTTTTTAATGGCGTGATAAAAAACGAAATCCAATGCGCCAAATAATTGGGTGAGTTCATCAATCGTGAAACCCGCGATATTCTTAGTAAATATCTGTTCAGTGAGTTTACCAAATTCCCATAACTTTCCATCGGTGACAATCCCATAAACCGGCCATTGGGGGTTGGCATTGATATTTGCTGCTGCAATCAGTTCAGCGAGACATTGCCCCCAGCCTTGCTCAAAATCATTTTTTTTGGCTTCAGCAACGATCAATAACGGAGATTCAAGGAAGGTTTTTCCCAGTTCTGATTTTTTTGAAATAGTATAGTCAGGAACCCCGTTAAGCTTGTCGTTATAAGCGATCGGTTTTTGCACCCATAACGAAATTTCCTGATGGTATTTTTTATAAACTTCTCTGAGTATGGGGAAAATAACAATCTCACAGCGGGATGCTTCAGATGAGAACACATCCAGATTTCGCTGGTTGAATTCAAATTCCTCAAGAAATGCGCTGGGAACACAGTAATCCTGGATTAAAATAAAATTATCTTCGTGGTATTTGATTCTAAATTCCGCTTGGACTTGCGAAATGTTCTTATAGTCGCTAAAAGCCATTGTTTGATCACTCGGCGTCAATCTGATTTATCATCAAATGTTTTTATCATGTAAGTGAATATTCCTAAAATTTTTTTTGGATCATTAATATAGTAGTCCTCAACGTCGATATGTACTGTTTGATGATGCAGTTTCAGAAATTTCCAGGCATGGCCGGTCGTCACTGCACCATAGATGCAGGAAAGCGCTTTGCCTTCTCTTTGATTGTAGATTCCAGCAGCCACCATCTCCGCTATACACTGACCCAACCCACTGGTAATTCTCTCATTTTTAGCTTCAACGACTGCAATAATGGGGACATCCAGGAAAAATTGTTCAGGCGATTTGCTCAATATAAAGTCGCAATAGCCGTTTAATCCTTTTTCCTTATCAACATTGAAATCTATTCCAGAAAAGAGGCTGATATTCAATTGCCTTCTCAGTTCAAGAAAAATGTTAATAATGATAAGTTCAGAACTGGCTTTTTCGGTGCCAATCGCCAAAGCAAGCGGGATATTTTGTTTCAATATTTCGGATAGGAAAGCACTGGCTTCGACATTTCCAGCATTAGAAAATAAATTTTCATTTTCAACAATTTCCAAGTTGAATGCTAACCTAACCTTTTTTAAATCAAAATCGCTGTATGACATAAATGTACAATCCTCCGCTGCGTATGCCTGATTAATTCCCTATTGATCACCGAACAAAAAACGCGAAATCCCAAATATTTTCTTCCTGTAAATTTTCCTGTGATGAGGGGTTGGCAGTGTGGGGCTAGATCTCTTGCTGGACTATTATTGTTTGTGATCTGCTATGTTTGGCCTGCTAGGCTCGATGATCGTTTGGCGATATCAATAAGTGATTGAAGCGCATCATTTACCGCTTTCTCGGTTGGGAACACCGCAGCTACCTCCGGATTGAGTAGCACTAGGTTTGTACCTTCCTGATAATCTCTGTAATATTTACCTCGAACTCCTACACCCAAATCTTCACGTTTGTATTCAGGTCGCATCTCATCACTCCTAACTTTCTTCATAGATTTTTCTTTCATACTGATTGACCTCTCCAGCACTAATAATTCATATTCCTCTTGATCGTTCGATATATGAAACCACCAGCAAACGACCAGATTTTGATAAACAAAAAGTCAGGAAACGGTGTTCATCTTTCGAGTGATCTCGATCAGAGAAAGTCGCCGCTAATTCCATGTTATGGCAATTTTCTATGCTGCTTCAGCTAAAGCACACTCTACTGATTGAGGCAACATAACCCGGATAAAGTAGCTTTCTGGATAAAGATAATCTTCTCCTGACTCATCAATGATTCTGATTTGGTGATGCTTGGCAGCATCAAAATCAGGGAGTACTTCATAGAGTTTTCGTTTCTCTAATGAAACCTCGTAGCCGTTATTAGAGATACAAATGACAAAGCAGCTTGTGTCTTGCTTATCGCTCATAAATTTCAGTCCAAATAACATTTGATCTTGAGTTCTTTCCGTCCAATACCGGTAGCTTCATACCAATGTATTTCAGCCAGTCTGGTTAAACCATCGGGTAGCTTGACTGTTGCAGTACCTTTTCGTTTTCGCCAGCGTCCCTTGCCATACACCCTGTTCAGACGATCCAATTCGCGAATTGAATTTCCAATTGCAAAAGTTTCAATAGAATTAATATTGCTAATAATTTCAAACGCTATGATCATACTGGATCATTTTTTGCGGCATTTTCGTCCTAGTCCTATCGTTTTTACTGCAAGATTGTTTAGATCGTATTCTGGCTTTAAATCATTTTTTGCTGCTAACACTCTCAAAGCAA
>JAIFNF010000057.1 GCA_020047885.1 Gammaproteobacteria bacterium
ACTGAAAAAATACACTTCCGCCTTGAACGGGCTTTGAAACCCATGTTGCCATGCCTGCAAGGTGGACAGGATCGGCAGATTATTCGTCTTCAGTTCGTACATGCCGGGCTGGAACACGTCAGCCAATTGTCCTTCATTGACGAACACGGCGACCTGGCCCTCGCGCACCGTCAACTTGGCTCCGAACTTGATCTCGTTGCCATGCCGTTCAAAGCGGTACACCAAAGTGTCGTTGGAATCGTCGAGCCATTGGATGACATCGACGAATTCGCCCATCAATTTATCCCACAGTCCCATCTTAGCGACCTCCCGCCGGTGATTGGGTACGCGCCTGGGATGACGCCAGCGCCTGCCGCAATTCGGTTTCGCAGACTTCCAGTTGCGCTGCGGCTTCGTGGCGACGACGGCGACCTTCGTCGGCAATGCGTAAACTGTCTTCAATCGTAGCGATCAGGGTTTGATTGGCCTTCTTCACCGTGTCGATGTCGAACACGCCGCGTTCAATCTGGGTACGCGCCTGGGCATTAGCCTGCCGCAGGTTCTCGGCGTTGGCCGCCAGCAGTTCGTTCGTCAGATCGGACGCGGCTTTCAGCGTTTCCGCCGCCTGGCCGGAGCGGTAGATGGTGATCGCTTGGGCTAACTGCTGCCGCCACAGGGGGACTGTGTTGACCAGCGTGGAGTTGATCTTGTTAATCAGGCTCTTGTCGTTCTCCTGCACCAGCCGGATGCTGGGCAGACCCTGCATGGTCACCTGTCGGGTGAGTTTGAGATCGTGAACCCGTCGCTCCAGGTCATCGCGGGAAGCGCGCAGATCCCGCAATTGTTGCGCCTTGACCATATCCTCACTGGCCGCGACGTCCCGCTCCATGGCGGGCAATTCTTCCGCATCGACCTGAATCAATTTCTGTTCACCGGCAGCGATGTACAGTTCCAGGGTGTGAAAGTAGTCGAGGTTAGCCGTGTACAGCCGATCCAGGGCGGTAATGTCGGTGAGCAACTGGGTTTTGTGCCGCTCCAAGGTGTTGCTGATCTGGTCGATCTGGTTTCGGACGGTTTCGTATTCCTGCACGATTTTGGTCAACGGCGTGACCTTGCCGAACCATTTGGCGAGGAAGCCCGGCTTTTTGTTCGGATCGAGTTCTTCCAGATTGAAGCCGCGCAGCACTTTGACCATCTCGCTCAAGGTGGCACCAGCGGGACCGGCATCCTTCGCCCGCACGCCTTCCAGCATATTGTCGGAAATGGTGGTGAGCTGTTCCTGGGCTTTGCTGCCAAAGAACATAATGGAGTGACTATTGTGCAAGTCGAGTTCGGCAACCAAGGCGGCGACCTGCTGCTGATCCTGCGCCGGGGCGGGCGCACGCGCTGCCAGGTCTTGCCGTACCTGGGGTAGCGCTTCAGCGAAGACACCAGCCATGGCCGGCAGGGTGGGAATTTCGGGATGAGCGGTCGGAGTAGTCATGAGCTTTGCGGAAACAGGTTGGATTTAACGACGTAATACAATGATTTATCGTGCTTTTCCAGAATACCTTCCTCAACCAGACGGTGCAGCCAAGCTTTAACCTGGCTACTGGAAACCTGGAGTTCAGCGGCGACTTCAGCGTCATTGCGGGGCGTAACCAGTAGTCGTTTGACCACCTCGCGCACCGTGGCAAACAGGACTTCCGCAGGGGTCGGCACTGGCTCGGCGACGCCGGCAAAGAGTTCCAGCGCCGGTTCCGGCGACGGGGGATAAGGCGCTTCGTGAACCAAGACATTAGCGAAAGCATCGGGGTCTCGGGGATTCGGCCAGGGCAAAGCGCCTTTCTGCCGAAGCGCTGCCAGGCCAGCACCGATTTCTCCGGTCGATCGAACGTAGATTGGGGTTAACCGCAACTTGTCCAATTGTTCCACCGCTCCTGCCCAGGTTCCGCCTTTGTTCAAGTCGGCATTAACCACTAAAGCCGCATCCGCCAGCGCATAAATGAGTTTATTGCGCTGCATGGCGTTACCCACGTTAAACCCGGCATAAGGATCGTAAGGAGAAATCAAGACTAACTGACCATCCAGCAGCAGATTACGATGTTCGCGGTTCATGACTCTTTTTTCGAGGCTGTCCGCCAATACGCCGTTGACCCGGCCTCCGGCATCCAGCGCCCCACGCATTGCGGCCTGGTCGATTCCCTTGGCGCCGCCGGAAATCACCGTCCGGTTAGCTCTGGCGCTTAAACGACCTATATCCTGGGTGTAGTCAATCAACACTTCATCGACATGACGCGATCCGACGATGGCCAAACCACCGGTCTCCAGGAGCTGGATATCGCCGCAACCATACAGCACCGCCGGGGCGTCTTCGCGTAACCGGGTTTTCAAGCGCCGAGGATACTCAGCGTCAGCACGACTGACCACCCAAATGGCCCGGGTTTGCCAATGCTCAACCGCCTGACTCAACAGGAAACCGCGTTCCAGCAAGCGCTGTAGTCGTGTTTGATCAATGATCGGCTGGCAGTCTTGAAACAATTCCCCATTCCCTGGCCGTAGCAGATCCGCCGGTTGACGCTGTATTTCCCGTAAATGACGCGCCAGACGCTTGTATTCACCCGGGGTCAACAGATCCGGGGACGCCGAAGAACCTCCAGCCAGCAGTGGCGCTGTTAGTAACAAAATAGCCTGGGTATTCGCTGACAACCGGGGCGTCATGCGCTGGCTCCGGTTTGCGCCAGCGCGAACGGCCATACTTCGCCGCTGCCATGCGTTCTCAGGAGCCAGGCGGCTACGGTCATCGTCCAGCGCGAATCGACCATATCGTCGACTAGCAGGACGGGCCCACGGCGCGGGAGCCGGGGTACGCAGATAGCCAGCGATCCGTCCACATTGCGCGCCTGCTGGATGCTGTTGGCCATGGTTTTTTGTTCAGGCCGGTGGCTGGTTCTTGCCAGCACGGGATGAAACGGCAGGTTCAGCGCCATTGCCAGACGTTCGGCAAAATCGGGCACCAAACCCGGGTGGCGCAGCGAGGGAATGCAGGTAACCCAAGTTGGCCCGATCTGCGGATTCCATTCACGGATTAAATGAGCGCAAGCCGTCACTAGTTCATCAGCAAAACGCCGATCCGAGTGCTTGCCACGCCGCACCCAATCCCCCCAACCGGCATCGCCCCAAATACACAGGATTTTTCCGGGCTGCGCTTGATGAGCGGCAGCGATCTGACCCTTCACCTGGTAGTGGGGCATTCCGCCATCCGGCCACTTTTTGCGGGGTTCCATCGGCAAGTGGGTACGACGCAGAAAGGTCAGAGCCTCTTGAATTAGCGCGGGATCCGCAACGGTCGGCAGTGTCGGTAGCAGCGCGGAACCCACAGCGCTGGGATCACCATCGAGTGCGCGAATCAGAAAGGCCATGTGCCCCGACGCCAGATTCACATAGTCCTGCATTTGGGACTGTTCACGATGACGCAAGGCGGACAGCCGTTCCGCCCGTTCCCAGAAACTTTCACTCAATCTGGCGGCGGTCAACTGCCACCGATGCCCCTGCTTCGCAATCGGCGTAGGCAATTCCAGCGACAGCAGATCCAACGTCTTTTGCACGCGCCCCCTGCTCAGATTGACCCGCGACAGCAGTTCGGGCACAGACAATCCCTTGGGTGCCACCTCCAGCGCATTTAGAATCCGGGCGACTTCGTCACGGGTCGGGAAGGCGCTGTTGATGAAATAGTCATTGATGTCGGCCTCTTCAGCGCCACTCAACAGGACGCCGTAAGCCGCCGCTAACGCCCGTCCCGCCCGTCCGACCTGCTGGTAATAGGCGACCACCGAACCAGGCGTTTGATAGTGAATCACGAACGCCAGATCCGGTTTGTCATAGCCCATCCCCAGCGCCGTAGTGGCGACCAGTGCTTTCACCTGATTGCCCAGCAATGCGTGTTCCAGCGCCTGGCGTTCATCACCCGTCTGGCTGGTATAGGCAGCAACCGATAAACCGCGTGACTGCAACCATTCGGCGACCTGGTTGGCATCGCGGATCGTCAGGGTGTAGAGGATGCCGTGGCCTTCCAACTTGGGGAGTTGTTCAGCCAGCCAGGCCAGTCGCTCTGCCTGGCTGGGCAGGCGAATGGTTTGCAACGTGAGCGAGGTACGATTGAGATCGCCCCGCGAGATGGCTAGATTCGGCCCCAACACCGTGCTGAGATCATCCATCACCCGCTGGTTAGCGGTCGCCGTCGTCGCAAGCAAGCGCAGATTGGGCGGCAAGGTTCTGATGATGCGTTCGAGTAACCGATAGTGTGGGCGAAAATCGTGCCCCCAGTCCGAAATACAATGCGCCTCATCAACGACCAGCAGGGTGACTCGACCCGCAATCCGAGCCAGAACCTGAGCGCGGAATCGTGGGTTCGCCAACCGCTCCGGTGAAATCAGCAGGATGTCAATATCGTTTCGATTCAGCGCCCCTTCGATATCCGTCCATTCCGGTTCGTTATCGGAATGGATCGTCGCGGCGTGGACACCCATGCGTTTTGCAGCGTCAATCTGGTTGCGCATCAAGGCCAGTAACGGCGAAATCAGCAGAGCCGGCCCCGCTCCTGCTTCGCGCAATAATTGCGTCGCAATGAAATAGACGAAACTTTTGCCCCAACCGGTTCTTTGTACGACTAGCAATCGACCCCGACCTTCAACCAGGTAACGAATCGCCTCTTCCTGTCCATCGCGAAATTGGGCGTGGGGATTGCCAGAACCGAGGCGCAACAATTCAAGCGCTCGTTGGGGAATGTAGATCACAGCACTCTCCTGATCATTCATCCAGTCGCCGGTCAGGGGCGAATCGAATCAGATCACCCCTTCCCGCTTTAACTGAGTAGTTAACACCTCGATTTGTATGTCGAGATCGGTGAGGTCGGCTTCCAGCAATTTCTGCTGTTGTTCCTGGAATACTTCCTCAATCGTTATTAACACCCGGCGGAAATTGTCATCCAGTTCCGGCGTAGTGACGCGGCTATGGGTTTTGGCGTAACCCTCCGTCACCTTCTGCGCACCATCCAGATAGACATTCAGGAATTTGCGGGCGCGGCGCAAATCGCGGGGGTCTTCCTCCAGCAGTTTCAGAATATCCCGCGCCAACTGGGCAATGCGCCGCAACCGGGCGTTCAGTTCGGCATTGCGAATATCATGGCTGGCCTGTTCAATCGCGGCAATGCTGCGCTCGGCCTCCGCTAACGCCTGTACGACGTGTTCCGTCACATCAATGCCATCGCGATCAGCAAGACGCTTGGCAGTGCGCGGGTCGAAGCCGTAGTTCAAATAACAACCGAGCAAAGCGGCCAGCCCGAAAGCGCCGCCAATCGCCGGATGGTGACCCGCCCCCAACCAGGCCGTGATTCCGGTCGCCACGGCGATGAGTCCACTGCCCAGCGTTTTCAATGGCCAAGGCGCTTTGGCTACCCGGCGTCGGTTATAATCGCCAGCGGACAGCAGACCACGCCGTAGCAGCAGCGCCCCGGCCAAGAACAGGCTGTAACCGGCCGCGTCACCGATGAGTAGACTCAGTTGCCCACGTCCCAGCGCTACAATAGCCGCCACCAGCACCGGCACCGGCAGCAGGAACATCAGAAAACCCTTGGTCGAAGGAAACGAGCCAGAGGGCAGTTGGTAGCGTTCGGCCATAGTCTGAATCATCCCTTTGATGAACAGGAAGAGGGCAGTGATCGGAATAATGATGATGCCGGCCAGCAGGAGAAAGCGGCCCATAACTGTCGTCCCTGATCAGCGCGGCGCGTGAATGGGTGGGGTGGCGCTGGATGAGCAGGACGCGACCAGCGCCTGACAGGATGCAATGCCCACGGCAGCAAAAATCAGTAACAGGCCAATGAATTTGCGCAGGAAATCAGGCATGGTGGCGGACTACCCGGTTGCGGAGAGAAAGTTTGATTACTATAGCAGAATGCCCAGTATGATCCCGTGTTCAATCCGGTTATGATCCAAAAATCATGTCGAAATCCATAGGGCTTGAAACCCCGGAAGCGTCGCCATGCAGGTCTGTCAGACGCATGGTGTGCATCGCATGGAACCCGGGCGAAGCGGCCATCGGGTGGCGACAACGATTCACAATCCGCGAATAAAGAGCTTATGAAAGTACCTCGAAGAATGAAGCCCCTGGTTGACGAAGGTCTGGTCGATGAAATCCTGGGCGAGTTAAAAAGTGGTAAAGAAGCGCAAATCTATGTGGTGCGTTGTGGCCAGGCGATCCGGTGCGCCAAAGTCTACAAAGAAGCCCATCAACGCAGCTTCAGGCAAGCGGTTCAGTATCAGGAAGGCCGAAAAGTGCGCAGTAGCCGCCGCACTCGCGCCATGGCTCAGCGCACCCGGTATGGGCAGAAAGAACAGGAAGCGGCCTGGCTCCATGCGGAAGTGGACGCGCTGTATCAGCTCGCCGCTGCGGGCGTGCGGGTTCCGGCTCCCCTGGGCTTTATCGAGGGCGTCCTGTTGATGGAGTTGGTCGTGGATGCAGAGGGACACCCAGCGCCCCAACTCCATGAACTGACGCTGACCCCCCTCCAAGCGCGGGGGTACCACCGAAGTCTCCTTGCGGAGGTGGTGCGGATGCTCTGCGCGGGTCTCATCCACGGCGACCTGTCAGAGTTCAATGTTCTGGTGGATGCGCAAGGCCCGGTGATTATCGACTTGCCTCAAGCGGTCAATGCTGCGGCCAATAACAGCGCCCGTGCGATGCTGGGGCGAGATGTCGCCAACATCACGGCTTATTTCGGTCGTTTTGCCGAGGAGTTGCTGACCACCGACTACGGTTCAGAAATCTGGGCGCTTTATCAACAGGGTCTGCTATCCCCCGGGGTTGAATTGACCGGACACTTTGAGCACAGTGCGCAAGCCGCAGATGTCGATGAGGTCATGCGGGTCATCGACGACGCCCGGGAAGAGGCGGTAGCCCGTCAGGCATGGGCGGCATTAGAGATGGCTTAGTGGGTCACTGTGATATTACAAAGATCCATGAAACCGCTCGTCATGGCCGTACTCCTCGCGATCATCGCGGGTGCGGTCATTCACTACATTCAGCATCGTGAAGACCTGCCCCCCGCTGAACAAAACACCGGGTGGATGCAACGATAGAAGATCAGCCGATGACCGCACCGGAAACCGCCCATCCCCCGAAACCGATGCCTCCGAAGCCGCCCGTCCCTGGCGAATGTTGCGAGCGGGGTTGTGTGCCGTGCATGTGGGATTATTACCGCCTGGCGCAACAGCGGTATGCGGCCGCGGAAGCCGATTGGCAGCAGCGGTATGGGTCTCCGGCGTCAGTCCTGGTCAACCCACATCGGCCTGAGGTCCCAGACTCGCCGCCAACGCCGCCATGAATTCGCCCTGGTCGCCGCGCCAATACCGTGGTGCGCTGACCCAGGCATCGCAGAATAACGGCACCGGTAACCGGTCGCGGCGACGCACGTTCGCGCCTAACGCCAGCAGCAGAAACGGCTTGACGATCAGCAGGAAAAATAACCCGCGCAGCATGGCGACACTCAGAAGTAGAAGTTAACGGGTAAAGTGGAAGAAGAGCGGCGCAGTGTAGGTCAAGCTGTCCACCCGGTCGAAAATGCCGTCATGACCCGGCGATAGATTGCCGCTATCCTTGATGCCCAAATCGCGTTTCAGCGCCGACAGGCTCAAGTCGCCGAAGAAGCCGGCCACGGCGCTCAGCGCGCCAGCCAGTAACGCATCACTACCGGAGAACGGCGTCAGCCAGGGCACCAACAGCACCGCCAACAGGATGGTTGTCAACACCCCGCCAACAAAGCCTTCGACCGTCTTGAGATATACTTGGCACTGCCATAAACTGAACATTGTGATCCGCAGATAAACGCAGATGAGCGCAGATCAAAACCAGCGAAGACGCTTGGTGACCCTGGCGTCTTGGCGGTTCAAAAGGTCAAGTTATGACGGTGGGCAGTATAGGCTGCAACCCGTCCTGAAATCGGGTTTTGAGTTGGTACAAAGTGATCATCAGGCTTCTCATGCCGCTTGGCGGGTATTAGTGAGTCAGGCCGTAGTCGTGATCGTGTCGACGTGCACCACGCATTGACACGATCAGACTGCGCTATTGGGGATCGAGCAGGGTCAGTTTGACCGTGTTTTGCCTAGGATCGGCCTGGTAGCCTTTGCCATCCACCAGGGTAAACGTGGCGGATTCAGAGCCTTCCGCTTTATTGTCGGCCAACACATCGGACACCATCACCGCCTCGGTCACGCCGCCCGCTAAAGTGACCATCATACCCCCAATAGAGCGATCGGGTTTATAGGTGAATGCCGATTGGGCAATACCCTGACTACCCGGGGCGTTGTATTTGACATCGCCAGGCGCGGGGTCATTATCTTGCGTCAGGTTAAGTGTGACCCTGAGACCCTCTTTCGGCGTCGGTTGGCTCAGTTTGAAAGTCCAGGTCATGGACTGACCTTCCGTGATTTGCGCTGGAGTGGAGCTGACGCTCACTACCGGTAAATCCTGCGCGTTCGAAAAGGTACTCGCCATCAGGAGACCCAATCCGCCGATCACTGCCCTTTTTGCCATCATCAAGGTGCCTCATCTGGTTTTGAAAAAACGTAACTGAGCTATAGTGTTCCACATCCGTCCCACGCGGGAAAGCCCGTCAGCCAATCCTTTTTTGACCCATGTCGCTGGTTATTAACCTGCTCCAGTCATTGCCTGTCGACCTCACAGAAGAAGTCTGCACCGAACTGCTCCGGCAGGGTTCGGTGCGTATCGAGCGGATCGTCTCCAATGGCCAGGCTTCGCCAGACGGTTTCTGGTATGACCAGGACGAGCATGA
>JAIFNF010000215.1 GCA_020047885.1 Gammaproteobacteria bacterium
AACACGATCCAAACCGGCAACCATCGCGGCCTTTTCCATGGATATTTCACCACGCCCATACCAATGAACGGCCGCCGCCAAGCGCAGTTGTTGAACAAATACGCGGGGCGACGCCTTGCGCACGGAAAAAACCTCATCCGGTAAATCAATAGCGATTTGAGACATGAGGGTATGCCTATTCCTGAAGAATTGACGATTAATGCTTATTGAACTAGCGGATACATCATCTGGTTCATCACTTCACCGGTTCAATGCGGCCTCCTCTCTGCCCCATCGTCCACGCCAAACACCTCCTCCAAATGCCCCGCTGACAACATTCTCATCCCCCACATTTCCAAATCCTCCGGGGCGGCCTGCTGCAAACGCGCCTCCACCCATCCCGGCAATGCCCCAAACCGTTGCCGGAGCAGAAAACTGAAAAACCTGACTTGTCCTTCTGCTCTCCCTTTTTCCATCCCTTTTTCCATCCCTTTTTCTTGAGCCTTCCGCTCGAAACTCGCTAGATAATGCATACGTTTCTCCTCATTCAACTGCTCGATTTCCGTCCACAACTGATCTTCCAGCCCCGCCGGCAACGCCAACACCCAATCAATGAACCGAAATAACTCCAGAATATCCTGACGCGCATAGCCCCGCCGATACAAACTGCGCATCAATCCCAGTTTCGCCTGGTATCGGGTCTCCTCCGCTCCTGCCGTCTCCTGCGCCCGCAAATGCGCCTGCGTCACCACCGCAAACGGATTCGTCGACGCCTCCAGTTCCGCCCACCGCGCCCGATACGCCGCCAGACTCACCACTGGAAACCGCAACCGCATCCAGCTCCCCCAACGGCCATAAGTAAACGTGCCGTAGTCACGAGGATACGCCTCCCCCATCACCACTAGACTCACCACCGGCCGCCCGTACAGGTCATACGCCCGATAATTATAGACAAACATCCGCTGCGAAAAATCGGAAGTCTTCTCCCCCTGCACTTCAACATGCACCAACACCCGATCTTCCACCCCGTCCAACCCGGTCACGCTGACCAATTGATCCGCCCGCCGCTGACCCAGCGTCGCATCCCGCACCACCTTCTGCAACTCCTTGTCCAGCAAGGTATAACTCTTTGTCCAGTCAATTCCCGCATACGCTTTGGGAAAGAAGAACGCCAAAAACTCCGGGAAGTACTGCGCCAGCATCTGCTTCCACGGGCTATCGTAATCCGTCATCTTATTCCACTCTCAAAAATTCACCCCGAAGAACGTTTCCAGCCGTTCCGCTACCGAATCCAGCATGGTCTCCGTCAGCCCCGGATACACGCCCAGCCAGAACGTCTGGTTCATCACCACGTCCGTATTGCGCAACTCTCCACCCAGCCGATAAGCGCGTCCTTGGAAATACGGCTGCCGCAACAGATTCCCGGCGAACAACAACCGCGTCCCGATCCGGTACTGATCCAGATAGCGCAACACATCCACCCGATTCACTCCCGCCGCCTCCCGCAACGTCACCGGAAATCCAAACCAGGACGGCTCACTGCCCGGCGTCGCTTCCGGAAGCAACAAAAACTCCTCGCAACTCCGCAACCGTTCCCGCAGGAATTGAAAATTATGCCGCCGCACCGCAATCAAGTCCGGCAACCGTTCCAATTGCGCCAACCCGCACGCCGCCTGCATATCCGTGATCTTCAGATTGTAGCCCAGGTGCGAATACACATATTTATGGTCATAGCCCGCCGGCAAGTCGCCCAGGCACCACTCAAACCGTTTCCCGCAGGTATTATCCCGTCCCGGCGGGCACCAACAATCCCGGCCCCAGTCGCGAATCGAGGCCATAATCCGCGCCAGCAGCGGGTCGCGAGTAAACACCGCTCCACCCTCGCCCATGGTGATATGGTGCGCCGGATAGAAACTCAGCGTTCCAATATCCCCAAACGTCCCCACCTTCCGACCCTGCCAGGTCGAACCTAGCGCATCGCAACAATCCTCGACCAGCCACAGCCCATGCTCACGAGCCAGACGGGTCACCGCCTCCAGGTTAAACGGATTCCCCAAGGTATGCGCCAGCATAATCGCCCGGGTGCGCGGCCCGACCGCCGCCGCCAACTGTTCCACATCGACGTTATATGTCCCCAGCTCCACATCGACGAACACTGGCGTCAACCCATTGACCAAAATCGGATTCACCGTCGTCGGAAACCCCGCCGCGACCGTCAGCACCTCATCGCCCGGCTGCAACGCCCGTTCGCCCAGCAATGGCGAACACAGCGCCGACACCGCCACCAAATTCGCCGACGACCCGGAATTCACGGTCAACACCTGCGGCAGACCCAGAAACGCCCCCAAACCTTGCTCAAACGCCGTATTAAACCGCCCGGTGGTCAACCAGCCATCCAGTGCCGCCTCGACCATATTCTCCAGTTCCGGCGCACCGATCACCTTCCCCGACGGCGGAATGGGCGTCACCCCCGGTTCAAAGGTGGTGGGCGCATGCGCCAAATCGCTGTATGGTTTCACCGTTCGCAAAATCACCTGTCGCAACACCCGTTCCAAGCAGGCCTTATTCACCTGCCCGACTCGCGCAGCAAACAGGCGCGGTGAAAAGACCATCTGTTTGCTAGTCGGGAACACCGTCGGATCTGTCAACCGCCCACTCGCCAGATCTTCGGGCATCACCACCACTTGCAACGCTTCCCGCCATTGATTCAGCCGCGAACTGCCGGGAATCCCCAGAACATCACCTTTACTGTTTGGCAATCCGGTCACTAATACCGGCCGGGGCCTAGCTCCCCCCCCTCCCACGAAAGGAACCCGAACGATATAAATCTCACCTAACTGGACCGGGCTAGTCATGAAGATAGCGCTCCCAAATCGCATCTTCCTCAGGATCGTCTTCGATCACTGCCGCGTAGGCTCCCAACTGAAATTGTTCATCCTCAGTCAACGATAGACCCGCCACTAACGGTTCCACCGCATCCAACACAATGACACGAACCTGCGTTCCAGCGGGCTGGGGCACCCACAAAGCCACTCGTCCACCTTCACTGACGGTGACAATCTGTTGAATAGCCTTCATTACCGAGTCTCCGCAAACTGTTCAATCTGGCCCAGCGTCACCGCCTGCATCTCAGCTCCGGCCTGATGCGCCCGATACCAAGCCACCGTTTCCACCAGCGCCCGTTCCAAATCCCAGTGCGGCGTCCAGCCCAACTGCGCCCGAGCCTTGGCGCAATCCAGCTTCAAGTAATGCGCCTCATGGGGGTGAGTCTGCGCATCCGACTCCCAACCTGCCCCCTCTCCCCATAATTTCACCAGCCGATCCACCAGCCAACCCACTGGGCGGGCATCCTGCTCAGCCGGGCCAAAGTTCCAACCCTCAGCGAACGTTGATCCTTCAATCACTAACCGTTCCGCCAGCATCAAATAACCGCTCAACGGTTCCAACACATGCTGCCAAGGCCGAATCGCTTCGGGATGGCGAAGAGTCACCCGTCGATCCGCCTCAAACGCCCGGATTAAATCGGGAATCAACCGATCCGCTGCCCAGTCACCGCCGCCGATCACATTGCCCGCTCGCGCCGAGGCTAGAGCGACACCATGTCGCGGATAGTCCGCTGCTGGAAAAAATGACGCCCGATACGCCGCCGTCACCAGTTCCGCACAGCCCTTGCTGCTGCTATAGGGATCATCACCACCCATCGACTCATTCTCCCGATAACCCCACAGCCATTCCCGATTCGCATAGCACTTGTCGCTGGTCACATTGACCACTGCCCGCACACCGCCCACCTGACACACTACTTCCAACAGGTGCACCGTCCCCATGATGTTGGTGGCGTAGGTCTCCACCGGTTGCTGGTAGGAGGGCACAACCAGTGGCTGGGCGGCCAGATGAAACACGATTTCGGGACGAGATTCCGCGACGGTCACCCGCAGCCCGGCAAAATCCCGCACATCGCCCAGAACCGAATGCATCCCTTCTCCGACGCCAGCGGTTTCAAACAAACTCGGCTGAGTCGGCGGAGCCAACGCATAACCGGTCACTGCCGCGCCCAACCGCTGCAACCACAGACACAGCCAGCCACCCTTGAAACCGGTATGTCCGGTGACCAGAACCCGCCGACCTGACCAGAATGCCGGATTCACGTCCAAACCTTCCACGGTGCCTGCCCACTGGCCCACAACTCTTCCAGATAACCTTTATCACGCATACTGTCCATCGCTGCCCAGAACCCGTGATGCTTGAAGATCGCCAACTGTCCCTCAGCCGCAATCCGCTCCAACGGCTCCCGTTCCCAGGTCGATTCATCGCCGCTGATATAACCCAAGGCGGCCGATTCCACCACGAAAAACCCGCCGCTCGTCCAAGCCCCATCGCCCTTGGGCTTCTCACGGAACGACATCACCCGCTCCTGTTGGACGTCTAACGCCCCATAGCGCCCACTGGGTTGCACCCCCGTGATCGTCACTAACGAATGCTCACGCCGATGGAAAGCGAGCAGCGCCGTAATATCCACATCCGCGACGCCATCGCCGTAGGTTAGGCAGAACGTCTCCTCATGCAGATATTCCCGCACCCGGCGCAACCGCCCGCCGGTCATCGTCTCCAAACCGGTATCCACCAGCGTCACCCGCCACGGTTCGGCATGACGATGATGAACCTCCATGGCGTTGCGCGTCATGTCGATGGTCACATCCGACATGTGCAGGAAATAGTTAGCGAAGTACTCCTTGATTAGATAGCCGCGATAACCGCAGCAGATCACGAAATCCTGGATGCCGTGGGTGGAGTAGATTTTCATGATATGCCACAGCATCGGCCGCCCGCCGATCTCAATCATCGGTTTGGGTCGCAGATGGCTCTCTTCGCTGATGCGGGTGCCCAGGCCCCCGGCAAGAATAACGGCTTTCATCAGATTCTCCGCGAGAGACCCCAGCCTTGCTTCGGCTGAGCTCAGCACGAGTCAGGCCGGGGAGGTAGAGCGAACCGTGCAATGCACGGTCAGCCTTTGATGTTAAGTGCCGGTCTTTTCCGGCTGTCCGCTCGTAAGATCTCTAGTGACAAAGCCTTGCGGGATGCGAACATCCAGACCCACAAAGCGTTGACGCAACACCCCAGCCAGCGCCGCTTTGGCTCGTTCATCGCCATGCACCAGAATCACCTGCTTCGGCTTGACCCGCATCCGCCCGATGAAATTCACCAGATCCCGTTGATCCGCATGCGCCGAATAGCCGCCCAGGGTATGCACCTTGGCCCGAATCGGATAGCGCTGACCGTCCAGATCCACATACCCACCCTTCGACCCATACTGCTGAATCGCCCGCCCCGGCGTCCCCGCGGCCTGATAGCCCACAAACAGCACATCATGGCGCGCATCGCCCAACAGCGCCTTCAAATAATTCACGATCCGCCCGCCGCTGCACATCCCGCTCGCCGCAATCACCACCGCCGGCCGCACAGTTCGCGCCAGATACTCCACTGTCTGCAGGTGCGTCGCATGATCAGCAATCGTCAGCACCTGATCAAAGGCCAGTGGATGCCGCCCCGAAGCCAGCCGCCGCCGCGCCTCCCGATCCCAATGCTCCCGCAGTCGCGCATACCCCGCCGTGAAATCCGCCGCCAGCGGTGAATCCACAATAATCTCCAGATCCGCCCACGCCAAACCCGGCGCTGCTGGCCGTTCCCGATACTGATGAATCAGTTGCTCCAACTCATACAGCAACTCCTGCGTCCGGCCTACGCTGAACGCCGGGATCAGCAACGCCCCTCGATTCGCCAGCGCATGTTCCACTACCGCCCGCAACCGCTCGCGCCGCAACCGCCGCGCCTCATGCTGGCGATCCCCATAGGTACTTTCCAGCACCACCACATCCGCCCGGTACGGCGACTTTGGCGCGGGCAACAACGGCGTATATGGCGCACCCAGATCCCCCGAGAACACCACCCGTGTCGTCGCCGAACCATCGCGCACCTCACACTCCACATACGCCGACCCCAGAATATGCCCGGCGGGCTGCAACTTCACCCGCAACCCCGAATGACCAGCGACCACCTCATGCCAAACCCCATAAGGCAGCGCCACGACCCGCTCCCGGATCACCCTCAGCACCCGTGCGATCAGCGCCCGGTCGCGGGTAAAACCCACCTCCAGCGCATCCTCCAGCACCATCGGCAACAGCGCTGCCGACGCCTCACTGCACAAAATAGGTCCAGCGAAACCGGCTGCTAACAGGTAGGGAATCCGCCCCACATGATCAATATGCACATGAGTCACGACCAGCGCTACGACCTGAGCTACGGGAAAAGTCACCGCCAACTGCGCAGCGCCAGCTCCGTCTGCCGAAGTTTCCGCGCCCTGGAACAACCCGCAATCGATCAACACTGACTGGCCATTGGCCAAGGTCAATTCGTGGCAGGAACCGGTTACGCCATCGACAGCGCCGTGATGTTTTAACATAAAGCTCCTGTAAAAAGGATAATGACTACATGACTCGTAATGTCTCTACATGTCCTGCATAGACTCGAATTCTTCTTGAGGAACGAGAACAATCGTCGCTGCTTCCTGATCAAAAACGACGTGCGAGATGATCTAATGCAGGTCAGTCGCCGCTTGCTGAAAAGTGTAAATCTGCACCAAATTTTTCAAGAAGATAAGCGAAGATGATAAACATTCGCCGCAAATCGAAGAAGTTTTAGGCCTAAAAAATATAGACAAAGTTATCGATTTGAAAAAGTTATTATTTTTTTATCTCGATGATCGATACTTTTCGCAACAAGATCAATACACATCCATGATATTTGGTGTGCGGAATGTCGGGATAAAAGATTTAGAGGGGATTACACGGAATTGTCGCAAGAGGACAACTTGATTAGATTGGTGGCTACGGGTGGACTTGAACCACCGACACCGGCATTATGAGTGCCGTGCTCTAACCAACTGAGCTACGTAGCCATTGAAAGGCGGGGAACCTAAAGGGGGACGATTATTCAGGTTTATGGGTAGCCTGTCAATAGCCAGTACAACGCCCTGCAAATAGAGGCTGTCGAAAGGCTTATCATTGATTATTCAGAAAAAATTTCCGTGGAGCCGACTCAACAGTCATACAGATCAAAGACTTAGCTTTTAGACATCTTCTTAGTTTATGAGCCGTTCAAAGCGGCTAAACGGGATCGCTAACGCGACCCTACTGCCGGGTACCGGTTGTCCTGAATCGCGTCATGCTAGCATCAATTCCGCAACACACATGTCCAGGTTGGCGCATCAGCTACATGCCGCAATCCGCCGACCGGTAAACCGACCCAGCCCCAGGCCGTCAGCGGCGCGGCGTACCAAGTCCAATAGTTCAAGATGCGCAGCGGAAAATTTTGATCCCGCAACCAGGGCGTCAGCACTAGGAACACCCCGGCGAAGACCATGAGGATCGCGCAGGATTCAACGAAAAAGGTTAATTCCGGCACCGATTCCCGGCTCAGTCGCCAGAGTCCCAGCCCCGCCAGCCCCGCCAGCAGCACATTGCCGCCTTGATAAGCGATGATCTGGCCAGGATTCACCCCCTGATAGAGCGGGCCTAGCCAGGCGTATTGCCAGATGAGCGCCACAACCGCCCCGACCGCCAGCAGACCGTAGACCCAGGGGGATGCCAATCTGGCGCGTAGTTGGCTCATCAGCGCCGAACCGAGATCGTGACAGCGTAGCGTATGCAGCAGCAGCAGGAACATCCCGCCGACAAGCGCGAGCGCCCCGAAAAACGCGCCGACCTGCGGGCCGCGAATGTGGTTGATGCGGATATCCAGCCAGATCAGCGGATACCACCACTGTGCGCCCAGCGCCAGCGCAGCCGCCAGTCCCGCCAGCAAGGCCGCCAGCGTCCCGTACCCGGAACCCTTTTGGACAAAGCGTCCGGCCCAGAAACCAAAAACCAGGAGGGTCAACACCACGAAGCTCAGGGCGTGATAACCAAAGCACAGCGCCCACAGTGCAAAGAAACCCACGCTGCAGCGTCCCCGTATCTGCAAATCTTGGTACGCCCGCCAGGCACCGACTATCGCCAGCAACATGCCCAGTTGCTGCGGTCGCCCTTCCAGCCAGGGACCGAGAAAGTAGCTGCTGGCGAACAGCCACGGCATGCAGCGCCAAGCGGCTGAGGCCTGGCCGAGACTGACGCGGTACAACAGCCAGAGTCCCAGGGGCAGTACGACGCTGCTGTTGAACGCCGCCACCGCCACGACCAGTGAACCGGTTTCCCAACCCGTCCAGTGGCGCAACTGCAGGATCAGCGCGGCATAACCCGGTCCCGAGATCGGCCAGACACCGCCATTGTCCAGCCAGGCAAAGATTTTCAGATAATTCTGTTCGTCAGCGCCGCAAATCGGATAGCCCAGCCCCCAGCGCATCGAGACCGTCAGCGTTGTGGTCAGAATTAGCAGGACGGCGAGGGGCGTTAAGGGTTGTAACCGGCGGTCTGACGCTTCGATGTCCATATCGGTTCTCAGTACAAATCGCGTAAGGCACCCAGCGCATAACCCCGTTCGTAAAACAGCCGACTGATCTTTTGCGCAACCTCACGCGGCGGAATGTGCCGCTGTTGCTGAATCGGCTGGCGTTTACGGCGCATGGCCGGGAGACCCCGCAGGAAATCCCGGTACAGCCGGAACACCACGCCCAGTTTCCCCTTGATCGTATAGCGCAGCAGGATGGCGATGTGCAGCACCAGCATCCAGAACAGATTCTGCAGCACAAACCGGGTCGGCACATCCTTGACGAGCGTGAACAGGGAATTGCGAATGCCGTGGTAGAGGACAAAATCGCTGTTCGGGCCGCCGCTGGAGATGGAACCCTTGTGATAGACCAGAGCGTCTTCCGCGTAAGCCGCCCGATAGCCCAGCAGCACCGCCCGCCAGGCCAGATCGGTGTCTTCGGCGTAGCAGAAGAACTGCTCATCAAAGTATTCGCCGGAGGTCAGATAAACTTGACGCAACAGGTCAGCGGTATACAGCGCACAGTTGCCGCTGGGACCCAACAGCGGATCATCCGGCGATTTGCGATTGGACGCCAAACCGCACTTGTAGAACGTAATTCCCAGATTATCCACCTGCTCGCGGTCGGCGTATTTCATCACCCGCGCTGCCACCATCTCCACGCGCCGGGTTCGGTCGATCCGCGCCAGCATCCGTTCGAGAAAATCCGGTTCCACCACCGCATCATTGTTCAGCAACAGGAAAAATTCATAACGGCCGCTCGGTACCCACTGGGCAAATAGCCGGTTGTGCCCGCCAGTGAATCCATAATTTTCCGGAAAGGCGGTGAAGTTGATCCGTTCGGGATGGCTGGCGACATACGCGCTTAACTGGGCGACATCCGCCGCGCCAGAGCCATTATCGACTAGAAAAATGTCAAAGGCCGGCCCCGTCACTCGTAGCAGCGCATCCAGACACTCCACGGTGTCAGCGGCGCGGCGGTAATTGATGACGATGACGGCAATCGTGGCGGTCATGCCGGTGTCTCGTTCGCCAGGATGCGCTCGATCCAGGCCAGGGTTGCTTGCGCTTCCTGGCGATGGCCGAAGCGAGCCGCCGTGGCGAATCCCGCAGTGACCAGTCGTTGACGCAGCGCCGGTTCATCAAGCAGACGTTCAATCGCCGCAGCCATGGCGTCCGGCTGACCAGGGGGGACCAGCAGCGCATTCTCCTCATGCCGGGCGTATTCCTGCACCCCGCCCAAATCGGTGAGCACACTGGCGGCACCACAGGCCATGGCTTCGAGAGCGCAGCGCCCGAACCCTTGAAATTCCGATCCATCTAGGAAAATATCGGCTTCCGAATACAGTTCAGCCAACCGCTGCTGGCGGATCACCAGTCCCTCATTGCGAAACGGGAAGGGAATCGCTTGCCGGTCGAGGAACCGGTCGCCAAACAGGACGATATCGACCTCCGGGCGAGCCTGTTTGACTTGAGCCAATGCTGCGATGGTCGCCGGAAAGCCACGCCGGGGGGTGCCGGGTCGAGCCATGGCCAGGATGACCGGGTGTGAACCGTGCGGAAGTGCACGGGGATAGAACTGGCCGAGATCCATGCCGAGAGGAATTTTATCGCTGGCGTACCCCTCCCCGGCCAGCCGCGCGCCCAGCCAGTCGGACATGACGATCCGGTGGGGTATCTGTCGGTAGGTTCTTTTGACCTGTTCCCGCTGGTCGGCTGCCGACTCGGGGAAAAACCAGGGTTCGTAGTCCTGAATCAGATAGCCGGTCGCGCGGGTTCGACCCTGATGCCTGAGCTGCTCAACCCAGTCGGCCGTGTTCCAGTGCGTGGCGAAGATCATGTCGCTGTCGGGACATTCCGCCAGCAACTCGGCGACGTTGCGGTAAATCAGCGGTTGGGTGTACAGCGGTCGCCAGTCGTGAATCAGAGGATCTTCATACAGCGCCGCCACCCGCGCCTCAACGCCCAGCCGGATCAATGCATTCACCAGTTGCAGGATGGACAACACCCCACCGGCCACCACCAGCCGATCCAGAACATAGAGGACGCGCAACCGTCCCGGCGGGGTCAGCGTTTGCGTGAGGCGGCGGCGTGGGCAGGGTCGGCGGTGGGTCAGAACCGTGAGCGCTTGCCGCATGGCAATCCGGCCTAGTCGGTGCAGCGACCGCGCTCCCCGCCATTCAGCCAGCCCTTCGCGGGCAGCCTGCCACAGAGCCGGCTGCGGATCCCAGCGGGTCGGCAGCGTGAACAGTTTGCGCGTGGGTTGCAGCGGATGAGCCTGTTGGAACGCCCGGAACTGGCGGCGATATTCCGCCCCCCAGCGCTGATCGAAGAGGCGCCGGTTGCGCAGATAACGTTCCCGGCTATCGTGGAACGAGCCGCCGCCCCGGTGGTAAACGTAGACATCCTCAGCGACGACCGTGCGGAAATCGGCGGCGATCAGGCGCATGCACAGATCGGATTCTTCGCAGTAACCGTGGCCATAGGCGGGATCGAAGCATCCGACCTGATCCAGCGCCCGGCGACGCAGCAGCAGGCAGAAACCAACCCCGGTGACCACGTCATGGCATTGCCCGCGCCGCTCGACGCCGAGGTACTCGTTCATGGCCAGATAGCTGATGCCAGGAGCCATGGGCAGGTCGATATTGTCGGCGCGGTTGGTGAGCGGATTGACCGCCGCGATGCGTGGATCGCTCTCAGCACAGGCCAGCAGGCGCTCCAGCCAGCCCGGCGTGACCAGGACGTCGCTGTTCAGCAGCAGGATGTAGTCAGAGGGTAGACTCCCTCCCTCCGTGCGCAGATCAACCGTGGAACTCCCTCCCCTCTCGTGGGGGAGGGCTGGGGTGGGGGGGAAGGCCAGAGGCTCAGCCAGCGCCCGGTTGCAGGTCGCGCGTCATCCACGGATGCACCGCCGCTTGATCGCGCAGCCAGGCCGCCGTGACAGCATCGCTGGCGTCATCCACGACCCGCAGCCGACTGGCGCAGCGCGGCGTATGCGCCAGCACGGCGTCCAGACCATCGCGCAACAGGCTCAGGCCGTTATGGACAGGCAGGATGATCTCGGTCGTCGGCATTTACAGCATTCCGAAGTCGTCGCGATCCAGTGGTAGATTAGGGTTGTAATAGGGATCACCGTTTTGCAGGATGGCCGCGTGCCGTTTCCGCATGTAGGCGATTTCCCGAATAAAACGCTGTTGCTTCTCCGGGGTGTCTTCATAACCCCGCGTCCTGGATTCGTGGTGATACAACTCGCAGTACGGCGTAAAGACGTTCAGGTAGCCTTCCTCACGCAGGCGCAGGCAAAAATCGACATCGTTGAACGCGACCGCCAGATGCTGTTCATCCAGGCCGTCGACCGTGACGTAGAGGGATTTTTTGACCATCAGACAGGCCGCAGTCACCGCGCTCAGGTTCTGAATCAGGCTTAGCCGGGTGAAATAGCCGGGATGATGGCGCGGGAAATTTTTGTGGGCATGACCCGCGATGCCGCCAACCCCGACGATGACCCCGCCGTGTTGCACGGTATCATCCGGGTAATGCAGCTTGGCACCGACCGCCCCGACCTCGGGCCGCTGCGAGTGTTCCAGCAGCGCTTCCAGCCAGTCGGGGGTGATGACCGTCATATCGTTGTTCAATAGCAGCAGATGTTCACCCACAGCTTCAGCAGCGGCGAAGTTATTGATAGCGGCATAATTGAAGGGCTGATCGTAGCGCAGAAAGCGGAGGCGCCGGTCGCCGGCCGCGTAATGCGCCATCACTGCAAACGTTTCCGGTTCAACGCTGTGATTGGAAATGCCCAGCAACTCGAACTGCGGATAGGTGGTTTTTTCGAGAATTGAATCCAGGCACAGCCGCAGCAAATCCGGCTGGTCGCGGAAGGGGATGATGATGCTGATCAGCGGCTGACCCTGGAGGGTTCGCTGAACCCGGTAGGTGCCGGGATAGTGACCGGGCAGCGCCTTCCCGGCGATCCCGCGGCGTTGCAGCGCCTCCTCAACCGCCCGGCGTCCGGCGTCCCAGGCGTGGTTTTTACTGTCATAGCGGGCGGCGGTGGAACCGGGGATCATCCGCCAGTGATAGAGCACCCGGGGGATATGATGCACCCGGTCAGCGTGCTCCAGCGCTCGCAGCACCAGATCGTGATCCTGGGAACCTTCAAATCCGCTCCGTACATAATCGCCATCGGCTGCCGTCCGATCCAGCAAGGTTTTGCGATAGACGCTCAGATGGCAGATATAGTTGGTGGACAGGATCAGATCCGGGGAATAGTCGGGCTTAAAATGCGGCTCCAGGTGGTAGCCTTCCAGCGACAGCTTGTCTTCGTCGGAATAGATCAGATCAGGATTGTGGTCATTGACGGCTTTGACAACGTGATACAGCGCATCCACGGTCAACTCGTCATCGTGATCCAGAAACGCCGCATACTCGCCGGTTGCCAGCGCCAGTGCGGCATTCGATGCGCCGGCAATGCCCTGGTTGCCCGACAGAAAGACGATCCTGAACCGGGCATCCTGGAGTTTGCCCTGTTGCATTTCCCATTGCCGCAGAGTTGCCAACGTATCCTGACGGGTAGAGCCGTCATCGGCGATGCACAGCTCCCAGTGCGGATAAATCTGCTGCATCACCGACTGAATCGCCGCATCCAGCCAGCGCGATTCGACATTGTAGACCGGCATGATGATCGAGATCAGCGGACGCCGCGCCCAGCGGGCGATGTCCAGGCGGGCCTGTTGCGGATTGACCGCCTCGGGGTACATGCCATTCCTGAACGGTAAATCAGGAATATGCAGCCGGGATCCGCTGGCGATTTCCTCACGCCCGCGCAATTCGAAATGTTCACGTCCGCTACGGAACTCGCTGCGGTCGACAGCCGCCCGGACATCCGGGTACTGCGCCAGATAGGCCGCTTCATCAAACGTATCGCTGTCGATGGCGGATCCCTGACCCCTGACACTTAACCCCTCGCCAGTCGCTACCCGCCGCCGCCAGGCCTGGTAATTCCGGGCGATGTGGGCGATGTGATCCTGCACCAGGAAGGTTCGGGGTAACAGGCCCAGTTTGCGCCCGGTCTCCGCGATGGCGAAGCCGGTGCGCCAGGTCAGCGAGGCGAACGCTAACTGCGTGTCATGATGCAGTACTTCAAACAACCGCGTTAGCGACTGAAGGTCGGCCGCGTTTTTGTGCAGCAGCGTGTCCTGTTGCTGGATGAGGGCTTCCTGTTGCTGGATGAGGGCTTCCTGTTGCTGGATGCGGGACTGCCCGTCGGCCAGTTGTTTCCAGACATCGCCGAGGCCGGTATCGCGCTGGCGCAGTTCGCCTAGTTCCTGCAGCAGCGCTTCGTAACCGCTCAAGTGCTCCAACTGGCCGGGATCATCTTCAAGCAGATCCGGATCGAGGTCTGCGAGTCGGGAGTCGCGCAATGTTTCCCACAGGCGCCGTTGCCGAGGGGTTAGCCATTGGGCGTCCTCCTCGTCAACCCGGTGGTGTTGCAGGTCGCTGGTCAGAAAATCCTGAATGGCCGATGCATCCGGTAGATGCAGGTTGGGCATCCCGCTGGTGCCGAGATGGTCGTACAACATCTGAACAGTTGCCGCGGGTTGCGCCATCAACGCTTCATAGCTGATCGCGAATCGCGGCAGACCCGCTGAGGCGCGCAGGGCGCAGGCCATGTAATGTTCCCAGAGCGCCAGGCCAAAATGCAGCGGGAAATCATCCCGTTTCGCCAGCGATTGCGCCGTAGCGAGCGGATGACGGACGATATGGACACAGACCGGGGTCTTCAGCAGTGGCCGCCAGAGTGGTAGTAGCAGACACAGCCGCGGATCTTTCATCACCCAGACCGGATGCGCGTCCAGATCGTCCAGAATCAGCCCGGCGCGTTGCCGGAACGTCTCGTGGAGTTCGGGATCGATGCGGGTCAGGTCGATACGGGAGGTCAGATGCCAGTCGGCACCCAGTCGGTCCAGCAGCCATTCATGCAATTTGAGAAGATCAATGCGTTCCCAGTACCCCCTGGGATTGTCCAGGGTCGCCGGCAGGAGCTGTTCCTCGGGCGCCAGATAAGCGCCCATCAGGTTGATCAGCCGGGTAATGGCTGAAGTACCCGCGCGGTGCATACCGAGAACGATGATTTGCATGATTTCAGGATTCGGGGTTCGGGGTTCGGGATTTAGGGGGTCGGGGTTTCGGGGCTTCGTACTGGGCGATGATGGCGTCGACGGAGCCGATTTGGCGAATCGCGCCATGCTCCAGCCAGAGGGCACGCTGGCACAGCGCCTTGAGCGAGGTCAGGCTGTGCGAGACCACCAGGATGGTTGAACCGCTGTTCCGAAATTCACGGATGCGTGCCGCTGATTTCTGCTGGAACTCCGCATCGCCGACCGCCAGTACTTCGTCGATGATCAGGATTTCCGGACGCACATCGGTCGCTACCGCAAAGCCCAGTCGTGCCACCATGCCGCTAGAATAGGTGCGCACCGGGGCATCAATGAAGTCGCCGATGCCGGAGAAGTCCACTATGCGCTCCAGCCGATGCGCCATTTCCCGACGGCTGAAGCCCAGCACCGCGCCGTTGAGAAACACATTTTCGCGCCCGGTCATTTCGTAGTCGAAACCGGCTCCCAGTTCCAGCAGCGGTGCCACCCGTCCGTTTAACCGCACCCGACCCTGGGTCGGGCGGATCACCCGGGCGATCACTTTCAGCAGGGTACTCTTGCCGGCACCGTTGGGACCAATGATGCCCACGGTGTCCCCTTGGTCAATGACAAAGCTGACGTCGTTGAGCGCGTGGAAATCGGTATAGCGGACGCCGCGCTGTTTCAGCCAGCGAATCGCGTATTCCTGAAAGGTCGGAATCCGCTCATGGGGGATGCGGAACCGAACCGTCACGTTATCCAACTGGATCATCGGGGGGGTGCTCATACCCATCACAACCGGTAGGCCAGTTGATCGGCCTGGCGGGTAAATACCGTCCAGCCGGCCAGCAGGGTCACGATCGCCAGCAGGGCGGTCCCGGCGATCAGTCCGGCGTCAGGAAGGACTCCAGCGTAAATCGGCGTCCGGAACAGTTCGATCATCAGGAAAAACGGATTGAGCGCCATCCAGCCACTCAACCCTTCCGGCAACACCGACGGCGGATACATGATCGGTGTCAGGAAAAAGCCGGCTTGAACCACGATCTGATAAATGTCGATCGAGTCGTTGAAGAACACCGACGCCGTGGCCAGCAGCAGCGCCAGCCCGAGGGTGAAGACCGTCACGATCAGGATGCTGACCGGCAGGAACAGCCAACTGGCACCGACCGGATGCTGGAGCGCCAGGACAATCAGCGCCAGTGGCAGCACCGAGACCAGAAAGTTGATCAGACCGTTGCCGACCACCGCCACCACATAAATGGAGCGCGGGATGTAGATACGCTTGAGCAGGCCACTGCCGGTCGCCATGATGCCCATCGCGTACTGAACCGTCTGGGTCATAAAGCTCCAGGCCAGCAGGCCGCTGAGCAGATAGACCGGGTAGTGGGGCAGCGCCGATTTGAACAGTGCGCCGAAGGCGACCGCCAGCACGATGGTTTGCAACAGCGGGTTCAGAAGCATCCAGAAAATGCCCAGCATAGAGCGCTTGTAGCGGTTTTTCAGGATGTTGCCGGCCATGAGCAGCGCCAGATCCCGATAGCGGATCAGTTGGACAAATTCGTCCACGAAGGGCGGCGGTCGTTGTGCGGAGTCGTATTCGATCATCGTCGTGCAGAAGGTAGGCGTGGAGGGCGGCCTGGCCGGCGGTGGAAGCCATCAGCGAAGGTCAGGGACGAGTTATCCGCGCTCCGGCGAGTTCAGCGCTTGGCGGTATACCTCAATCGTTTCGTTGACGCAGCGTTCCCAGGAGAAGCGTTGGGCTTGTTGCAGGCCGCGCTGGATCGCCAGAGTTCGCCAGTCGGTATCCGTCAGCAGGCGTTCCAGTCCCGTCGCGATAGCGTCCACGTCTTCCGGTTCGATGAGCAACGCCGCATCGCCAGCCACTTCGGGCAGCGAGGCACGATTGGATGACAGCGCCGGGATACCACTGGCCATCGCTTCCAGTAACGGTAGGCCAAAGCCTTCGTAAATCGACGGATAGGCAAAGGCAAAGGCGCCCGCGTAGAGGAATGGCAGGTCGTCCTGGGGGGTGTAGCCGAGTCGGCGAATCTGCCCGGTTCGCTCCAATGGAGCCAGGGTGTGTTCCAGGGTTTCGGTCTGCCAGCCCGCGGCGCCGATGAGGATCAGGGGTAGATCGCGGCGTAAGTCGGCGGGCAACTGAGCGTGGGCTTCAGCCAGGCGAGCCAGGTTTTTACGCGGTTCCAGGGTGGCGACACTGAGTAGATAGCGGCCTGGCTCCAGACCGTAACGGGCTAAAACCGGCGCGGTTTCTGCGGGCGGGCGCGGATGGAAGTCGGGATCGACGCCGTTGTAGACGCAGGTGACCCGATCCAGTGGGACGCCCAGCAGCGTGTGGATTTCCTGGCGGATGAATTCGGAGACGGTGATTAAATGCGTTGCGCGCTTGAGGGTGCCCGGCAGCCAGAGTTTGAGAAAGGCCATGCGGTCGCGGGGATGGTAATGGGGATAGTGCAGATGCGACAGGTCATGGAAAGTAGCGACCGAGGGACCAGGGCAGGGCGGCAGGACGTAATTGGGCGAGTGGGTCAGATAGCCGGTCATGTCGCGGGTCATCTGCCGGAACAGGCGGCGCTGCAAAAAACTGTACGTGAGCGCGGCCAGGGTGCGCAGCGGGATGCGCCGGCGGATCGCGGCGATCGGCTGGTTGGTGGTCAGCGCCTGCTCGGGGTTTTGCACCCAGCGGTAGCCGGCGAAAAACCGTAAATCTTCAATGTCCGGATGCAGGCGCAACCCACGCGCCAGGCGCAGTGCGTAATGGCCAATGCCGGTCAGCGGGGGATTAATCGCGTCAGCAAGCAGGATGAGATTCATTGACTAGTGTTCTGGGTGAGCGCCGCGGGAGAGGACGCAGACGGTAGGAGGCGCGTTGAATCATAGCAACTATTGGAATGAGTAGCGAGACGGCTTTGGGCATTTGGTCGGCAGGATCGTTGTTACAAGGGCAGTTTTGGCATCGCGGGTGACCTGCCGGTGGCGGGTGATTGGAACAACGATGGTCGGGCTAAAATCGACGTGTTCCAGGCAGGCACCTAGTATCTGGATTACAACGGCAACGGCCAGTGGGATGGATGTACAATCGACCACTGTTATACTACCCACCGTCATAACTTGACCTTTTGAACCGCCAAGACGCCAAGCGTCTTCGCTGGTTTTGATCTGCGTTCATCTGCGTTCATCTGCGGATCACAATGTTCAGTTTATGGCAGTGCCAAGTATATTGGCAACTTTGGGATCAGCGGCGATTGGCCGGTCGGTGGTGAGAATTTGGTAGAAAATCGCTTTGAAATTTCTATGATTGAATCCACAATTGGGTAACCATTATCACTAATAGAGAGGATGTCATTTATGAGATTGATACTCGGTAATCGGGTCACGATGGTCATGGCATTACTGCTGTTGCTTGCACCCTGCAGCAGCCCTGCCGCCTCTGGCATAATCACGGCTGTCACAGATCCGGGAGGGTACCCGGTTTCTCTACTCCAAGTGGGTGGGAGTATGGCATTGCCCAAGCCAATTATTCTGCGTCATGCACCTGGCTTCTCAACCCTGCGTGTGCCGCCGTCGCCGGAACTGGCCTTGCGGCAACCGGGCTCGATGGCGCGACAGGCAACCATTGCCCTTAACTATCTGCCTGCTGGCGCGGGACAGTGGGGGGATAACTGTGCAACCTGGCCGGAGTCGCCCAAAGCCGCCTTTACCTACGCGGCGAACCTGTGGGCTGCCCAACTGCAGTCTTCTACGCCTATCACCATCGACGCCTGCTGGGCGAATAATCTGCCAGACAGGGTGCTAGGTCACAGCGGTGCCCTAGATTACTTTGAGAATTTTTCTGGGGCACCCGTCGCTAACACTTGGTACCCCGCATCTATGGCTAATGCCCTGTCTGGCCGCGATCTGGATCCAGCTCAATCGGATATGTACATTGGCTTTAGCAGCAACTTTAACTGGTACCTCGGGACAGACGGCAATACTCCCTCCAGCCAGGTCGACTTTGTCAGCGTCGTCTTGCACGAAATTACCCATAGTCTGGGATTCTCCGGCACCATGTCGGTCAGTAATGGCCAGGGTTCATGGGGTTCACGAACTGATTTTCCCGATAGCTATGATCGCTTTACCGAGAATGGTTCGGGTCAAAAGCTGCTGGATACTTCCCTGTTTCCTAATCCATCCGCTGTCTTGGCCACGCAATTGACCAGCCAGGATCTGCATTTCAATGGCGTTAACGCTAAAGCCGGCAACGGCGGTGTGCGGGTACCGCTCTACGCACCGACAACTTGGCAGGATGGTTCGAGTTATGCCCACTTGGCGGAGAGTTACAACGATACGCCCAATGCGTTGATGACCTTTGCTCTGCCTGATGGCGAGTCCATTCATAGTCCTGGCTCTGTAACGCTGGGTCTGTTAATGGATCTCGGCTGGACTTTGCAACAGGCTCAGGCTACCTACACCCTGACCCTGGCGACCACGGGAACCGGTAACGGAACGGTAACGGGTCAGGGTAGTTATGCGGCGGGGATGACGGTGAATTTGACCGCAACCCCGGCCACTGGCTCCACGTTCGTGGGTTGGAGTCCCAGTCCCTGCGCATCCAGCTTCACCATGCCGGCGAATGATCTGACCTGTACCGCCACTTTCAACTTGGAGCAAGCAAGTCAACCCGATCTGACGGTGACTTCAGTGACCAGTCCCACCAGCGGAACGGTGGACGGTAACATCAGTGTGGAAGCGACCGTGCAGAATCAGGGAACTGGCGCAACGACCTCTGAGTTCCGGTTCGGCTATTTCTTTTCCAGTGACCCGACAATTACAACTTCTGATGTGAATGCTTTTTGGGGTTGCAATGTTCCGCCACTGGCATCGGGTAGCAGTTGGACGTGTCGTGGCGATTTGCCGATTCCGGAAAGCTTGGTATCCGGCATTTATTATGTAGGCGCTTATGCAGATACCCGTGGCGACATTAGCGAAAGCAGCGAAAGCAATAATGGCCGGGCGGCGGCCAATTCGATCTCCATCACTGGCGGCGGGGTCACGACCTACACCCTGACCCTAGCGACCACGGGAACCGGTAACGGAACGGTAACGGGTCAGGGTAGTTATGCGGCCGGGACTACGGTGAATCTGACCGCAACCCCGGCCACTGGCTCCACGTTCTCTGGCTGGAGTCCCAGTCCCTGCGCATCCAGCTTCACCATGCCGACCAGTAACCTGACCTGCACGGCGACCTTCAACGCCGAGGTGCCAACGTCGGACGCCTTCCCGGCTAATGGGTTGTGGCCGACGGGCTGGACGACACCAGCGGGGTCGGATGCCGACTGGCAGGTGACGACAGACTGGGCCAGTGAAGGTCAGTACAGCCTGCGTTCCGGGTTCATCGGAGACAACCAGACC
>JAIFNF010000324.1 GCA_020047885.1 Gammaproteobacteria bacterium
GACGCTTTTCAGCGTATGGTAGAAATTCTTGGGCGCGGTAGCTATACGTTCTTACCGGAGCCAGTAGATTTCCTGACTTTTACGAATAACTGGGATCCGATGGATCCAGATCTACGGCGTGAAGAATTAGGGTTAGTCTTCGTTAAAAATCAGGGAAGAATACTTAAATCTGTCAGGAATTATAAGGGGGAAATCAATATTCATAATCTGCGTAGTAGTGTTATTCATACGCTAAAAACCTTGAAAAGGTTGCATGATGACCAAGTAGTCATACAGGAACTACCGATGGTTGACATTAAACTTGACTTGGTCACCCATCGTCCCTATTTTTACGGAATCCATACGCTTTTACCAATGGATGATTTTCGCGGCTATAATCCTAACCGCGTTACCCTGTTGCCGAGCGCTATATTTTCAGCGCCAGAAGTATTCGAACCGCAAGGTCGGTTGACTCCAGCGACGGATATTTATGCGGTAGGGAAATTGGCCTTGCAATTGGTGTTGGGCGACGAATACCAAAAAACCTTTACTCCGCAGAATCCGTTTCCCGCCGATGTTCAGAACATCATCAACAGTCTGTATCTGCCGCCCCCGTGGCCACGTTTTCTATCGGTCTGCCTGCAAGTTGATCCCACTCAGCGTTACCAGAACGCCTACGAAGCTGAAATTGCCTTAATGTCGGAGGACAAGCAGGAAGCTATCCGTCAAGCACAGGAGGAAAAACGGCGCGCTAGGCAGGAAGAACAGCAGACCAAACAAGAAGCCATCCGTCAAGCCCAAGAGAAGCAGCGCGCCAAGCAGAATGCTATCCGTCAAGCCCAGGAGAAGCAGCGCGCCAAGCAATACTACAATTACAAGGAAAATCCTCAGTTACCCACAGCACTGTTGCTGATTTGGAGTGAACGGTTAACCAAGCGGGGGCAGCAGTTTGATTTTACTTTACTCTACAGTGAGTTGGCGTACAGCTACAACCTGAAACCACGGTTGTTTTTTCAAACCGTTGTCGCAGATTCAGCCTCCGAAAATCCATTTTTCAAAATGCTGGAGCAGAGTTATAAGCTCAACGTCATCGCAATGGACGGCCGGCAAGACCCGATCGGAATTTTGAACCACACCCTCGATCCGTATTTGGCCGACATCCGGCATCTGATCCTGGTCGGCAATCCTGACGAAGCGGGCATTCAATCCATGTTGCAACACCCCAACGCCTCAAACTGGCGGATCCACTGGATTCGTGGTCAAGGCAACTGGAATCCAGCGATCACTGTTGAGGAAGTCATTGATATGGGGAAATACCTTCGCAGCAAACCGAGTAAGAAACCATGAATGCTCAGCTGCATATTAACGACCCTCATTGGAATGAGATTTTAGAGCCATTCCGGGAAAGCAATTATCCCATTGCCTTTATCAAGGCTTGTGCTTATCGCGATGGTCTTGACCACAACCCACGGCGTGAACGATTGACCGCCGAAAATTATGCGAATATCTATTACACTATTGAAGAAAGCGCTTATGGGATATTGGTTTCTCGGGAACTCATGGAACAGGAAGTGTGGAACGAGTTCTTGCGTTCCCTCGCCGATTATATTCAGATTGTGGAGACTGCAGTTCGGGAGCAGGCCGCAGAAAAGTGGTGGAAAAGACCCGGCTACCCCACGACTCTATTAAGTCATGCCCTCGATCTATTGCTCCGTTATCGCCCTGATCAATGGGCCGTGCAAGCCGAATACTGGGTACAGCGTTTCATGGCGATCTGGGGCGAGGCGCTGGCGCTGGATGTGTTGCTGAAAGCGATGCACGACGAACGCATCAACGTCCTGCGGCAGGATTATGTAGCCAATACCCGAACCCTGGCGGAAATCTACCTGCGCTTGACCAAAATGCTGCCGCTGGACATTTACCGCCATCCCCGTTCGCTGGTCATGGACATTCTGTCTGACCTGACCTATTTCACCGGTGGCGACCAAGCCGAGGAAGAAGCCCTGACCTGGGTGGAACAGGCGCTGGCGATCAATCCTGACGACCGTTTTGCCCGCCAGCGCCGCAAAGACATTCAGGAACGCAAGGGGGTCATGGAACAAATCCGCCGCTTCAACCACGACGCCAACACCGCTATCGCGGGTCTGATCAGCACGCTGAGCCGTCTGGAACACTTGCCACTGTCCCATCCCGCCTCGACCCTCGTCGAAAAAATGCGCTTGGGCGTGAACCGTATTCACGGTGTTCACCGGTTTGTCCAGAAAATACAGGCGAAATTCGCCAATGTCACGATCCGGCAGGAAATCGACCGGTTGACGGTTGCTTATGAAGAGCAGGTTCGCTTTGTCGTCACCGGCGGCGAGGATGGCGCAACACTGGAAACCGATCAGGACTACTTGCAGATTGTTCTGGAAACCCTGATCCGCAACGCCCTAGAAGCGTTTGAGCGCCGTCAGATTCCGGTTTCTGACCGCGTGATACACATTACCCTGGATCTGCCTGGCCACTGTATTCGGTTGCGTGACAACGCTGGCGGCATCGATCCCCAATTAAAGGATCGCATTTTTGAACCCTACGTCAGCAGCAAGGCCGTCAAGCAAACCACCGGCCTGGGGCTGGCCGGTGCCCGGCAAATCATGACGCTGCTGGAAGGCCGCATTGAATTAACCGACCCTCAGCCCGCCGACGGTGCTGAATTCGTCCTGCACTTTTCCTGAGAACCTCCATCATGTCCGAGAAAACCCCCAAAATCCTGTTCATGGACGACGAACCGACCAGCGACATCGTCGTCCATGCTGTCGAGCGGTTGTGCAACGCTGGTTTCGCCGTAGACTTTGTAGAAACTATGAGCGAGGCCATCGAAGCCTACTATCAGAAATACTATGACGTCTTCATCCTGGATATCGATATGAGCCATCAGGCGGCTGACCAGGAAGGCGACGGCGTCAAGGTTCTGAAGCGTTTTATCTCCCTGCACAACCAGACCCGCGTCATTCTGTTCAGTGGCGCCGGCACGGTCCAGCACTGGTTTCAGGCCGCGAACGCGCACTGCTACGCTTACGTCCATAAACTGGATAACGACCAGACCTCTGATGAAGACAGTATTGAGATACTGATTCGCCAAGTGCGAGCGGCGACAGCGGAAACCACAGCACCGATGGTTCTATTCGGGGCGACACCGCCCCCGAAAGTCTTGCTGATCGGCGGCGACCCCGAGTTCGACGCGCCAGCCCGCACGGCGATTCACGAGGCACTGGGGGCGGATTGGGCGATTGACGCCATCGCCCTGGACGCCGTCGATACGGCTGAACTGACCGCTTACGGCGTGTTAGTCCTCCTGCAACGGACATTTTCCACCCGCGCCAAGGTGCGTGAGGCGCTGGCCAAAGTGCTGGCCACTGCGCCCCAACCGCACACCATCATTGGTTGCGAAGGTCGGGACGAATCGCGCCCGTCGATTCTCTATATCGCCAACCGGCATCCCTTCCGCCTGCTGGATCTGAGTGATCCGCAATGGCCGACGCTCCTGCAACAGGCACTGACCGATGCCCGCATCTGGTATGGCAAACCGGAAATCTTCCAGGCCGACATGGACGCCCTGCGACGTATCCATATCACCTTGCCGGAGGATCTGGCTGCACAGTGGGAGGATTTTGATGAGGACGATCTGATCACTCCTGATAACGACGACGATCCGGAGGCGATCCGGCCATGAAGGAATCCATTTATCTGATCGATACGAATATCCTGTTTCAATGGATGGCGGCTTATCTTCCCTCGGTCCAGAGCAACAATGAATTTTTCCAAAGCGAGGCGGCGAATCGCATCAAGCGGTTCATGGAGCAGAACCAGCAGGCTATTTACGTTCCGGATCTGGTGTGGGCCGAATTTTTAGGGGTGATTCTGCACAAGGAGATGGATGTTTCCAGCGATCTGGATCAACTGCGACTCTGGTTTCGGCAGCGGGAAGCCTATGTCCAGCAGATGGAAGGGCTGATTCAGCGACAGCACCATTTTTTTGCCTGGCCGTTGGCGGAATCTCCGTTTCCTTATGCCAACCGACTGGTGCGCGACCTGAATCTGATTGATGAACGGACTTTCCAGTGGCTGGCGAACTCCAGGAAAGCCCAAGAGAGCGGGAGAGAGAAGTTACTGGATGGCATGGATTCCGTGATCCTGATTTATCTGACCATTCTGGCAGATTCGCATCCAGACAAGCACGTTATTCTGTACACGGCAGATTATCGATTAAAGCGGATTTTGCCTCGCGTCCGGCAATACTATCCCTGGTTTGCACAGAATACGTCTGCTGAATATGCCTTGCGCTAAACAAGCGCGAAATCATAAAAGAAATCCAATTTTATGCTGTAAAAAAAGGATACGGTCATGCCCAAACCCTGTCTGATCGTTTCGACCTGTGGGACCAGTCTGTTGATGAATGGCGTTGAAAACGACTTGCGCAGTACGTTAAACGACTTCGCCAATCAAAAAACCATAGAGGAAGTCCCTGAACCGGCGCGGCAACGCCTTCAGCAACACCTCACAGATCGGCGTATTGCCTTTATCCAGAGTCAGGATCTGCCCTGGATGATGAAAACCAGTGCCGAATTGAATGGCCTCCTCCGCTACTACAACGGCCCGCTTACTGCGACCCGTGACCATCATATTCTCCTCGCCACCGACACCTGGCTCGGCGAAAGCACCGCCCGCATCGTCGCCGGGGTCCTCGAACGCCACGGCCATACCGTCGAGGTAATGCGCGTTTCCGACCTGCGCACCAACGATCCTACCGCATTCCGCTGGGCCATGTCCGAGCTGGTCGCCTGGTGTGCGCAAACCGTCAAGGGCTATCGGGACGCCGGCCATCGGATTGTCTTCAATCTCACCGGCGGCTTCAAAAGCGTCCAGGGGTTCATGCAAGCCCTTGGTATGCTGTACGCCGACGAAAGCATCTATGTCTTCGAATCCACCCCGGAGCTGCTGCGTTTGCCGCGCCTGCCGGTCCAGTTCGACGCCCTGACCATCCTGCGGCAACACCTTTGGCTGTTTCGGCGTCTGGTGAACCAGTTTCCGGTCAATGCCGCCGATGTGCGCGACTTACCCGAGTCTCTGGTGAATCTCATCGACGACCAGGCCACGCTCTCTCCTTGGGGCGAGCTGATCTGGCAGGATGCCTATCGCACGATCTATAGCGAACGCCTGCTGGAACCCCTGACCGTCCGGCTGAGTTATGGTCCGCGCTTTGCCGACTCGCTGACCGGTTTGGACGCCCTGCGGCTGCGGCTGGTCAATGAGCGGCTGGATCAACTCGCCCGCTGTCTGGAAAGCCCGGCGTATAATCCGCCCTCGCTGGATTTCAAGCCGCTGCAAGGCGGCGCTCGCCAGGGCAGCACTCACGAATGCGACGCCTGGGCTGATCAGGACGCCAAGCGACTGTTTGGGCATTTCGCGGATGGATGTTTTGTAGTCGACCGCCTTGACAAGGCCCTGCATTGAGGCCAAACGGTTCAACACGCTTCCTGATTCCCTTACTCCGAGAGCAAACCTGATCATGACCACTTATTTCATTACCCGCCATCCCGGCGCCAGCGACTGGGCGGACGAGGAGGGCTTCAAGGTGGATGCCCTGATTGCTCACCTTGATCCAGAAACGATCCAGCCTAACGATATGGTGATTGGCACCTTGCCGATTCATCTAGCCGCCCGGGTCTGTGAGCGTGGGGGACGCTATCTGCATTTGAGTTTGGAAATTCCACCGGATTGGCGTGGACAGGAATTGTCATCTGCGGATTTGCGGCGTTTCGGGGCGCGACTGGAAGAGTATCGAGTTACAAGAATAACTAACTGATTTTTTAATAATATTAACTGGAATCATCCGGTTTCTTACCGGAGGCTCGGTAGAATTATTCTGATCCACGATCGGAACCACCGTGGCCATCTGGTGGCTCTGTTGATGAACCACGAGGGCTACCATGCCTCAACGTAGCTTATACCTTGCTGCTTACGATGTGACCGATCCGGATCGCCTGGTAGCGGCCTTGCATGTTCTCAAAGGCTATGCCAGCGGGGGGCAGAAGTCGGTGTTCGAGTGCTTTCTGTCCATCCGCGAACGCGAAAAACTGGTAGCCGAAATTGAGGCCGTTCTTGATCTGCGTACTGATCGGTTTTTGTTGCTGCCGCTGCCTGGAGCCAACCCTATTCATCCGCTGGGCATTGCAGTGCGCCCCAGTGATCCTGATTTCTATTATGTGGGGTGATGCATGGGTACGTTATATCTGGATCGTCGTAATCTCAGTTTGCGACTGGATGGCAAGCGGTTAGTGATTGAGGAGCCGGAAGCCCGGCCACGTGGGGTGCCACTGGCGTTGCTGGAGCGGGTAGTGATGCAGGGAGGGGTGCAATTCGACAGCGGGGTGTTAGCGGCGCTGGCGGAACAAGGAACGTCGGTCATCTGTTTGAGCGCCCGCCACAGTCGGCGCACAGCGATGCTCCTCGGCCCTGGTCACGGTGATGCCCGGCGGCGGTTGGCGCAATATCAACTGGCAATGGACCCACTGGCTCGGTTGCCCTTTGCCCGTCGACTGATTGACGGCAAGTTGCGGGCGCAAATCCGATTGTTGGAAGCGGCTCAGGAGCAACGACCCGATCAGCGTAAACCGCTGCATGACGGGATTCATCAGATTCAGAAGTTATTGCCGACCCTGGCGGATGCGTCAGACCGGGATACGGTGCTTGGCTTGGAAGGCGCGGCGGCAGCGGCGCATTTTTCTGCGCTGACCACGCTGTTTCCCGGATCATTGAATTTCACGGGGCGCAATCGTCGCCCGCCACGCGATCCGGTCAATGCCTGTCTGTCGCTCGGCTATACCCTGCTGCATTTCGAGGCGGTGAGGGCGGCGCATAGCGCGGGACTGGATCCGTTGTTGGGGTTTTTTCATGAGCCGGCGTATGGTCGAGAATCACTGGCCTGTGATTTGATTGAGCCACTACGACCCCGATTAGACGGTTGGGTGTGGGGTCTATTTCGGGAGCGGTCTTTGCGGGACCACGATTTCGTCATTGATAAAGGGGCGTGCCTGTTGGCAAAGGCGGGACGGCAGACGTTTTATGCCAGTTATGAAAGCTGGGTACCTACGCCACGCCGATATTTGCGACGGGAATGCTATCGCCTGGCGAATGAACTGATGGGACGAGCGCCGGAATTGGCAGGAGGTGAAGACGATGCAGAATGAGCTGCGAAACTGGTTGGATGAAAAAGTTGATGGTGAGCGTAAGCCGTTGTACCTGAGTGGCGGGGGTGCTCTGACCGTGGAATTGGATGGGCCAACGCTGCGGATACGCCAGGACGATCAGGCGGCGATGCTTTATCCATTGGCGCGGGTGGGCCGGGTGATTAGCCGGGGTTCGGTCAAGTGGGAAACCGAGGCGCTGCTGGCTTGCGCCAAGTCAGGAATCCCGGTGATTTTTCAGTTGCATGATAGCTGTGTGTGTGGATTTCTATTTGGTTGGTCAGGTTACGAGGATGGATTGTTTCGGGCTGTACAGGGGCGGTTAGGTCGGCCAGCCGGGGCAAAGGTGTATCGGGGTTGGCGGCAGGCGATGACTGATCGGGCATTGATGGCGCTGCTCAAGCAATGGCCAGAGATAGCCGGTGCCTGTTCTAACACCGAGGATTGGCAGCGCGAACTCGCGAAGCGTTATCAGCAACGAATAACACCCGATGATTATGTAGCGATGACGGCGCGTTTGCGGGTGTTGTTGGGGGCATTGAGTGCAGAATTGCTGATGGGTGCAGGCATTGATGCTGTGCGGATGGGGCGGATGGGGGTAATGCTGCTGGGTGATTTGGTAGGGTTACTTGCTTGGGCGCTGCATACGCCATTTATTCAGGCGTTGTCGGGATCTCAAGGTGAATCGGCGTTCAATCCGACGGATGACCGGCAATTGGTCGGGCTGTTCGAGGCGCAAGCGGCTGATCTATGGCGATTTGGACAAAGTTTGCTACGCGAGTTGCAACAGTGTTTGGAGGCTACATAATGACTAGAAAAGTCAAGCAGCTTTACTTGATTTGTTATGACATCGCGGAAGATCCGAAGCGTTTGCGTCGGGTAGCGCGTTATTTGGAACGATTTGCCTGTCGCGTACAGTATTCCGTGTTCGTGGGTGCTTTTTTCGACCATTCACTGGTTAGAGTGTTGCAGGGCCTGGAGGCTATCATCGATCCACGTAAGGATGATGTGCGTTGTTATCTGTTGCCAGCGCAAGCAGATGTGGTGATGTTAGGAAATCAGTTATTTCCTGATGATATTTTGCTGATTCACGATGGACGCAATGTGTTGCAGTTGGGCAGTGGTGGCCAAAAGTCACAAGATTCTTTGTTCATCACCTAAACTCATTTGCTTCTTGAACTTGAATTTACCTATTTTGTAGTTATACTTATCTTCGTTTTCGTAGCTCCTTAGCCGAAAAACAACAAATGTTGTAGTATGGCAAAAAAGATAACTTTTCAAACAACAAAATTTCTGACAACCCCCCTTGTAGGTGATTGTTTTGAAAAGTTTTCTAACGCTGAGAGCTTTGAAACCTTGCCCTGATGAAGAAGGGATTAAGACGCCAGACCAAGAATGCCCCAACTACTAACCCGCCGACTTTGAAACCTTGCCCTGATGAAGAAGGGATTAAGACAAATTACCGGCAACCCACACAACGCAAGATATAATCTTTGAAACCTTGCCCTGATGAAGAAGGGATTAAGACTCTTGC
>JAIFNF010000116.1 GCA_020047885.1 Gammaproteobacteria bacterium
GACAGACAGTGTCTGTTGAATCTTTTTGGTGGGCGGAGAAGCATGAAGAAACAATTGCGAGCCAACTCCAGCAAGCGATGCAACAGACGCTGACCGTTGAATCTCTGAGTAGGCTTGAAAAAATTCCCTGAACTTACGGAGACTTGTCGGCGAAATGCCCTTCATTCCCTTTTCTTTGAGGCGGTTAGACAACTTGTTGATGAGTTCTTTGCCGTAGAGGTCACTTCTACTGGCAGAGGCGTTTTCAAACTCTACGAGATACCAGCCGAAAAGCCAGTTGCGAACCACAAGGGCAGAATCAACGGCTCGCGCAGAGTGTTTGAGTAACGCATCTTGAGTGGACTGAAAGGTGTTTGCTAGATTTTCGAATTCACTCATGACTTGACCCCCATCTTTTTGAGGTGCGCGTCCACCTTGGCGGCGAGAGTGCCGACTTCATCCACAATCTGCGGTAGAGGCGTGGCGTAACGGTCGGCGAGTTGGCGGATTCGTCCGGTGAGGGTCTGGGAAATGCGGTCGAGTTCGCCCTGCACGGCGGCGGCGAGGGTGGCGAGCCATTTATCGTCCACGACGAGGGTTTTGATTTCGTCCTCCGAGAGAGCGGGATATTTGTCGCTAAGTTTGGTTTCGAGGTCGTCCTGCGCGGCTTTGAGTTTTTTCTTGGCGATGTCCTGCTGGTCGAGCAACGCAGCGTAGTCTTCGAGGGCTTGGCGTTCGTCCGCATAGTCTAGGTCTTTGCCGATCTCCTTGAGGCGTGACTTCACGGCTTTGGCGGCGATTTTCTGTTTGTCGCCCTCGCCTTCGATGACTTCGGCCAGGAGCCCGTCTTCGCCACTGCCCTCTTCAAGTTTTTCGTCAAGTTGCTGTTCGATGCCCGCAAGTTCGGCCTCACGCATAGAGATGGCATTGCGCTCGGCGGTGAAGTAGCGGGTGATGAGCAGGTCGGCAGGGACGAGGTCGGACTTGAATCGGCGTTTGCCATTTTTGAAATCTTCCTTCTCGGGCCAGACGAGTTTGCCTTCCTTGTTTTTCACCTGGATGATCTCACGAGGTTTGGTGCCTGCGAGCCACCCAGCATCGGCGATGAGGTAGCAGTCGTCCTGCATGGTCTGCGCCCAGTAGTCCATGAGGTGCTGATAGATATCGTAGGCATCGAGTAGTGGGGCTGTCTTGAAGGTAGTGAGCAAATCTTCGGCGATGGTTTCGATGAGCTGTTTCGGGTGTCCTCCAGGGGATAATCCCTTCAGCAGAGGGAGAGTGGCAGTCTGCCATTGCACGAAGAGTTTTTGGGTCTTTGTGGTGAAAGCAGTGAACTCGGGGTGGGCGAAGATGGTTTCCTTCAATAGAGCTGGGAGAATGGATAATTGAGAATAACCAAGGCGAAGAGGTTTGAACAATGCCGCACGGACAGTAGGCATGATCTCCCAGTAATGACTGAGAGCATCGAGGTCGCTCTTAGGGATGCCGCCGTGTAAGTGGGCATCGATGTCCTGCAAGTCCTCTGGTTCTGTGCTATCGATGTAGCGTGGGAGGTTGAGGTTAAAATCATTCTTTTGGTCGGCGATTTCGGCAACTGGCACCATGCGGGCGTAGCGAGGATCGGTTTCATCTAGGCGAGTAAAGGTATCCACGATCTTGTGGATGTCCTGCTCGCGAAGGCAGTTCTTGGGTCCATCCTTTTTGAAGCCCTTGCTGGCATCTATCATGAAGATACCTTTGCGGGCAGCGGCGTTTTCTTTATCCAACACAAGGATGCAGGCTGGGATACCCGTGCCGTAAAAGAGATTCGCAGGTAGTCCGATGATTGCTCGCAGGTAGCCAGAGCGGACGAGCTGCTGGCGGATGATGGCTTCGGCATTCCCTCTAAAGAGCACGCCGTGCGGGAGAATACACGCACCTTTGCCCGTGCTCTTGAGGGAGCGAATGATGTGCAGGAGGTAAGCATAGTCGCCTTGTTTTGCGGGTGGCACTCCCCACGAAAAACGTTGGAAACGGTCGCCGCTACCTCCTTCTCCTAATGTCAACCCTGTGGACCAAGCTTTGTCGGAGAAGGGCGGATTGGCGACAACATAATCGTAGGTGCGAAGTTGTTCGCCGTCCTTGAACTTCGGATCAAAGAGGGTATTACCCGAGAGCACCTTTGCTGTCGGGAAATCGTGCAGGATCATATTCATGCGGGCGAGACCAGCGGTAGTTACATCCTTTTCCTGTCCTTCGAGCGTGATGCGCTTGTCCGCCTCGGCAGCGACCTTTAAAAGCAGCGAACCCGAGCCACAGGTGGGATCGTAGGCAGTGGTGGAGGCGATGGAGTTATCTGGACTGATGCCGATGACCTTGGCAATGATGCGACTGACCTCGGAGGGTGTGTAGAACTGCCCTTTGCTTTTGCCGCTTTGGCTGGCGAAGTGCCGCATGAGATATTCGTAGGCATCGCCGAGGATGTCGTCGTTCTCGGCACGATTCTTGGAGAAATCGAGCGCAGGGTTTTCAAAGATTGCAATCAGGTTGCCGAGTTTTTCAACCTTGTCTTTGCCGTCGCCAAGTTTGTTGGAATCATTGAAGTCTGGGAAATCGCTGCGAGCTAGACGGTCATTGGCATCGATGAGAGGCTGGATGACCTGGGTGTTGATCTTATCGCCGATGTCGTCCTTGCCCTTGAGGGCAACCATGTCCTTGAAGCTGGCTCCATTAGGAATACTGACCGGCGGTTTGAAGTCGTCGCTGTCGCCATATTTGTCGGAGACATATTTGATGAAGAGCATGAAAAGGACGAAGTCCTTATATTGGCTGGCATCCATACCACCACGGAGTTCGTCGCAGGATGCCCAGAGGGAAGAGTAAAGGTCGGATTTCTTGATAGCCATACGGATAGAGTTTCTGATTATTCTGCGAAAGAAAGCTAAACCGCAAGCGTATTGATGTGGGCTATGGTCAATAGATTAATCTCGAAATCGATGGTAGCGGTGGAGTTCTTTTGAGTGATCGCAAAAGGAGTAGGCATGATCGTTAATTGTTAATCTTGTTAATTCTACCAGTCAATCTATTTTTTTAAGATGTCCCATTGAGCCAGAATAAATGACATAGGGATGAAAACGTTTTTCTGGAAATTCTTAAGACCAACCAAATCATTGCCAAAAAAACTGCGCTTTATTTTGGTCGTAGCATCTAAATAAACGTTGATGAGACTGTCTGAAAGATTGTGTTTTGGTCAAAATCAAATTAGAAAATTATATGCCATTAATCGAGAGCGAATACATCTTTGAATCGATCCACACTCGAAATCGATGATCGAGCGGCAGGGGCTCAACGTGCAATTAACCTCCCTTGCTTGAGTTCGCTATGTGATTCCTCCAAGGATTCTGGATTCATGTAAGGCTCTTGCTCGGGGTTTTGCGCTGACAACTCATTATCGAGGAATTCCAACACGCTCTCCACAAGGAATAAGCGTCTCCCTCGGTTGCATCCTACCTTCCGGAGTGCGATTGTTTTTATTTTTCCGGCAGCCATCAATTGATATAGATGGGATCGGCTCAAACTTGTTAGTTTTGTGATCGTGGCGTGGTTGGCATAAATGGGCACAGATGTAGTTAGATCCGGCTCAATTACTCGTTGACTATAGTTAGTTGGTTTAATCATATCTCTATAGTAATACCGGCTCTGCAGGCATTCCGCAAGTGGTCAACAGCATTTTTTTGTGAAAAAGAGTAATTATTTTTTATTTGGGCGAGGTAAATCACATTTCCGTCCAATAGACTGTTTTATTACAGATTTAGGGGGGTGCCGTTTTACGAGGTTCGTTTACTGCCTGCACGAGTATCGAGTAGCCGTTTCCATTGTCTAGGGGTGTAATGATCCCTGTTAGTTCGACTACTGGATGACGGCGAGTCATTCCTCCATACCGTTGATAAGTTTCCGAAAAAAGTTCACACTCCAGAATTTCTTCGTAATCACAAATCGAGATGAATTTCATAAGATTTCCATCGTTCTGGGAATGAATGCGCTCGGTAATGATAAGTCCCGCTACGGTGACTTGCTGCTGAATATATTTCCCTACAGCTTGTAGTGGGCAGTAAGTGTCCCATGCGATCTCTGGATATTGGTCTAGGGGATGCCCGCTTACCGTAAAGCCTAATAGCTCATTTTCGGCTCGCAAATGTTCAAGATAGCTTGGTTCTTCTAGGGGAATATTAGGCAATGCTGTGTGGTCTGCTTCTTTGAACAGGGTTGGTTGTCCTTGTGCGCTAGTGGCGGTTTTTGCGTTAGCATATTGCCAATACTGTGCAGTGCGACTATGTCCAAATCGATCAAACGCTCCCACACGAATGAGCGATGTCATTTCTTCCTTGTTTGGGTGGCATCGAGTCGTAAAATCCTTGATGGACGTAAAGGGACGTTCGGCGCGCCACCGTGTAAGAGTTTCCTGCCGGATGCCTTTAATCACGGTGATAGGCGTAGCTATATTTTGCCCGATTGGATGGAATGACTCCTGTGGATTATTGATATCAGGGAGTAAAAATCCAATTCCGAGTCTGCGGCATTCAATCGAATAGACAAGACGGTTGTAAAACCCCTTACCATGACTGAGCACACAAGATAAAAATTCCACTGGATAATATCGCTTCATGTGAGCTGCTTCATAAGCCTCGACTCCATAAGCAGTGCTATGAGCGCGGCAAAAAGCATAACCTTGAAATCCTATTATTAGTGCCCACACGGAGGTAATTTCCTCGGTGGTTCTCCCCAATGCCTTTGCGCTTAACATAAATTCACGACCCATTTCCTTAATTTTTTCTCCCTGATGCTTGCTCAATGCTCGGCGCAAAATATCGGCTCTCCCGCCAGATAAACCAGCAAAGGACTCACAAATCTGCAAAATATGTTCCTCGTAGGCGACAACCCCGTAGGTAGTGCGCAAAACCGACTCTAAGCTTGCATGCGTATAATCTACGACCTCCACGCCTTGCGCTCGTCGTGCAAAAGATTGTTTTTTTAAATTATTGCCCGCCCCTGGACGAATTACCGATACGATGGCGATTAAATCATCGATTGTATGGACTGCTACCATTTTGGCAAGATTGAGCATCGCAGGGCTTTCGATATGATGCACCCCACGCGCCCCACCTTGTGCGATCATGTCCCATATTTCTGCATCCTCCCAAGGCTTCAGTGATGGAATCGTAATGCCTCTTGCTGCAAGCAGTTTTTTCGTATCCCTTATTACGGATAGCCCGCCTTGGGCTAGGATGTCCATTTTTACCAACCCGATAGCTTCCACCCCATGCATATCAAAGTGCGTAGTCGGATACCCTTTATTTGCCGCGAAAAGAGGAGTCAGTGTTGCAATAGGGTCTCTGGCAATCACGATACCACAGGGGTGCATTTTTGGATGTCTTGGAAATCCATCAAGGCGGGAAGCTAATCGTAGTGCCGTTTTATACGGATCTTCCGCCCATCCCTCGCCTTTACATTCTTGACTTTGCGCAACGGCATCTTCCATCCGCGAAGCTTCCACCCATGGGATGTGCTCTGTCATTCTACGAACCTGTATTTCAGAAACGCCCATTACTTTGGCAATATCGGCGAAAGCGGAGCGACCTTTGAAGGTATTAAAGCCGCCTACAATTGCTGCATGACTGCCGTATTTTTTAAAAATTAAATCGATGACATCGTCCTTTCGGTCATGCGGAAAATCGAGGTCAATATCTGGTAGTTTATTGAGGAGCATCCGATCTCTGTTGAGAAATCGCCGAAAATAAAGCTCGAAACGGATAGGACATACATCCGAAATGCCTAAACAATAACAAACCAAGGAGTCAGCCGCACTTCCGCGGGTAATCCAGTCTATACCTTGAGGATGACAATCATTCCAGAGAATATCCCAAGTAATCAAAAAGTATTCTTCATATCCCACCTCGGCAATCATGGAAAGTTCCTCATTGATTTGTGCAAGGATTTCGGTGGAAGGGGTGCCGTATTTCTTCTTCGCTCCTGCAAGCGTTAATCGACGGAGGAATGCACTAGGCGCACTCCCATCAGGTGGATAAAAGTGCGGAAACTGCAGCTCGCCTAGCTCAAACTCAAAACCACAAGAGTCGGCGATGTGCAAACTATCCTTCGTATTACAATCCAATGGGGCAAGGGGGTAATGATAGTCCGCGAGGCTCTTATCAGCGGCTCGGTGATTCAATAGCGATAGCGTGCGAATGGATGAGAGCACTTGATACATCGGCTTCTCACTTCGAGATGCATAGCGGATCGCTTGTTGATGTTCGGCTGGACGAATGAGGAGTCCGCTTGAGCAGTCTTGAAACGCAGCCCGTGAGATCACAGGTAGAGAAAGCAGGGCACAGAGATTTTGATATCCGTTTTTATCTTGGACATAAGCACACATCCTCTGTGCGTCAATGGTGATCTCTGCGCCGATAATTGCCTTGATCCCTGCCTCCTTGGCTGCTTGGTAAAACTCAATCGCTCCATGGAGATTCGGATCGGTCATGGCAACCGCAGGATGCCCCGCAGCCGCCGCGCAAGCAACGATTTGCTCGGGCTTGAGCAAGCTATTGAGAAAGGAATATCCGCTTTTGAAGGACAGCGGGATCCATTCCTTCTTCTGAGTTGCTATGAGAATCTGCGGCACTGCTGGCTTTGCGACCTTGTATTGCTGAAGAAAAAGGTCATGTCCTCGCATACAAGCAGAAGCTCCATATTTTCCTCGTAGTGTATCGATCACGCCTGCGAGGCGACGACGATCAGCCGAGGCTGGCTCCGTATCCAGAAAACGCAGTTGCTCTTGAAATACTCCATTGTAAAGCCCTGATAATTTCACCCCCACTTGCCGGAGAGATACTCTACGCTCCCATGCTCTACGGAGGAGGGTTTGCACAAGAGGATAAATATCGGTTTCTAGGTCGCTTGGCTCCATGAGACTTTCGGATCTGCGACATTCGTCAAAATCATTATAGCGTAGAAAGATTGCCACCGTGCGGATACTTTTCCCATCTGCGCGAATCTTAGCAAGTAAGCGGTCTGCCATACTTCGGAGCTTGGCTAATATCCAATCCTCATCCGTTATGTCGGATTCAAACGTTTCTTGCGCGGAGTAGGATTTGGCTTCGGGGGGATCGGGAATGACGAGACGAGTGTCTATACCGCGCGAAAATTCGCACAGAGACGCGGCTAGATTGCCAGCAAGGAGCGATAAGTCTTGCGGGCGCAAGCAGGCGATTTGTCCGATGCGTGTTAGCCCTGCTTGGTGTAAGGTTTGTGCAAGTTTTGGTCCGACCCCGGGCAGCCATTTACTGGCTAAAGGCGCAAGAAATGCTTTTTCCTCACCCTCCAATACTTCAATAAACGCCTTCGGCTTCTGAATTTTCGACGCAATCGCTGCCACGAGTTTGTTGCTTGCAATGCCCTCCGAGACGGTAATTTTCAGGCTTGATTGTATTGCTTTCCGAATGATTGTAGCCACTTCCTTGGCCGTGTGGTGGCGGTTCCCACTCAGATCAAAATACCCCTCATCGATGCTTGCGACCTCGACTTTTGGTGTATGATCATAGGCAAAGGAAAACATTAATCGGCTGAAGGTTTCGTATTTGTCATAATCTCCCGGAATAATGATGAGCTTCGGGCACATTTTGCGTGCCTTTGCCGTCGGCATCGTGCTATAAATGCCAAGTTTTCTAGCCTCATACGAGGCACTTGCAACCACGCCCCGTTTCGCTCCACCCACCGCAATAGGTCGTCCACGGAGTCTCGTATCCGCTGCTTGCTCGACGGATGCAAAAAAGGCATCTGCATCAAGATGGATAATCATCGAACAGCCTCACCCTCGGCTCCGATTGATTCGGATCAATGCACGAAACACGCCCTGAATGACCAATTCTTGTGCGGGGATAATATCCAAATATTTTGGATTCTCGGCTTTCAAAAAGGAGCGTCCCTTTTCAATCATAAATCGCTTGAGTGTCACATCTCCATCTACCAGAGCCGCCACAATGTCGCGATTCCTCGGCTCCGCCATTTCCATAATCACAATATCTCGGTCAAAAATACCTGCGCCCACCATAGAATCCCCTCGCACTTCGAGGGCAAAGGTGCGAGCGTTCTTTGGTAGTTCGATCATATCCGCATTGATCGTAATGCACCGCTCAGAGCGTTGCTCTTGTCCCTCTGCAAAACCGGCTGGAATCATTCCATAGAGAGGGATTTGTAAGGTCGCCGTGGTGGGTTTTTCCTCCGTCAGGATGATATTGCGGGAGCGGCCCGCAGCCCTGCGGATTACTCCTTTTTTTTCCATAAGCATAAGATGCCCCGCTACCGAAGAAGAAGATGCAAAGCGAAACTTAGCCATGATTTCCCGTATCGATGGGGGAGCACCGTGCTCCCAGATGCACTCTTGAAGGAATGTGAGAATTTCTTGCTGTCGAATTGTGAGTTTCATAGCGAACACATGTTCACTATCTGGATTTGCGAAATGGCACAATAGTTTTTTCGATCAAAGTCCAATTTTTTGCGAAATAGCAAAAGAGAAGCAGAGATTCGAGAGGGGCAATTTGCTAAAGTAATCGTGTGCGCACCTTGGGCATTTTACGACCTTCTCGAAAGCGAAAAAACCTTTTTTCTCATCCTCCACGGTGTCAGTTATGCTGGCTCAATGCGGTGTTTTTTCGACGTTGTCACCATTTTTCAGCCGATGA
>JAIFNF010000024.1 GCA_020047885.1 Gammaproteobacteria bacterium
TCGGCGGACAGAAAAACATGTTCGAGGGGTTGGAAAACTCCAAGGCCATGTATCAGCCGGAAATGATCGCGGTGTCCACGACCTGCATGGCTGAGGTGATCGGCGATGACCTGAACGCCTTTATCACCAACGCCAAGAAAGATGGCCGGGTGCCGATGGATTTCCCGACCCCCTTCGCCCATACCCCCAGTTTCGTCGGCAGCCATATCACCGGCTGGGACAACATGCTGGAAGGCATCCTCCGCTATTTCACGGTCAACACCATGGAAGGTAAGGCGGTCGGCAGCAATGGCAAACTCAACATCGTGACCGGCTTCGAGAGCTATCTCGGCAATTTCCGGGTCATCAAGCGGATGTTGAACGAGATGGACGTGGGTTATACCTTCCTGTCCGATCCGGAGGAGATTCTCGACACGCCGGCGGATGGCGAATTCCGCATGTACGCGGGCGGCACGACTCAGGACGAAATCAAGGACGCGCCGAACGCGATTGACACGCTGTTGCTGCAACCGTCGCAATTAGCGAAGACCAAAAAGTATATCCAGGAGACTTGGAATCAACCGGTCAGCGCCATCAACATCCCGATGGGTCTGACATGGACCGACGACTTTCTGATGAAAGTTTCGGAGCTGACTGGAAAGCCGATTCCCGAATCACTGGCTCAGGAACGGGGTCGGCTGCTGGACATGATGACCGACTCGCACACCTGGCTGCACGGCAAGCGCTTCTCGGTGTTCGGCGATCCCGATTTTGTGACCGGGATGTGCCAGTTCCTGATGGAACTGGGCGCTGAACCGCTGCATGTGTTGTGTCATAACGGTAACAAGCGCTGGACCAAGGAGATCACCAAGCTGCTCAAATCTTCACCTTACGGTCAGGAAGCCGAAGTCCACACCGGTAAGGATCTCTGGCATTTGCGCTCGTTGGTGTTCAGCAACAAGCCCGATTTCCTGATCGGCAACTCCTACGGCAAGTTCATCCAGCGCGACACCTTGCATAAAGGTAAAGAGCATGAAGTGCCGCTGATTCGCATCGGGTTCCCGCTGTTTGACCGTCACCACTTGCACCGTGATACGACCCTCGGTTACGAGGGGGCAATGCACATGCTCAAGACCCTGGTGAATGCGGTCATGGAAAAACTCGACCAGGACACCATGACCCTGGGCGAAACCGATTACGCCTTCGACCTGGTGCGCTGAACGTTCACCCCCTCCCCCCAACCCCCTCCTACGCAGGGGAGGGGGCTGGATTTACGACAGGAGAATGCAGCCATGCCCAATGTCATGCTGCGGAATAATGCCGCTGGTGAACTGGTGTTCTACATCACCAAGAAGGATCACGAGGAAACCGTCGTCTCCCTGGAACACGCGGGGCCGGGGGTCTGGGGCGGTGAAATGCAATTGTCCGACGGCTCGCGGTTCTATCTGGAACCCTTTGCGCAAACGCCCAAGTTACCGTTAACCGTGCGAGTGAAACGGCTATGACCGACGCCAGCCCCCTTCCCGACTGTCTCGCGCTGCGCATCGGTCTGGCGGCGCGGCAACTGCCGGATACCACACCGGGCCAATTGCTTCGGGTGCTGGTCGCCGTGCTGGGTGAACCCCTGACCGAGACCAAGTTGAACAGCCTGAAGATCCGGGATCTCAAAACCGGCGCTGATAACGCTTTGGAAGAGATGGATGGGGCGGTGTTGCGGCTGGCGTTGCACTTTCTCCACGGTGAAGAGGAAGCGGTCACGCAAAAGGCGATCCCGACTCCTTACACGGATGACGACGCCCCCTTACCCCATTCGATTCGGATTGCCTGCGCCTCGAATAACGGCGAGCGTTTGGATGGTCATTTCGGCTCCTGCGCCCGGTTCCTGATCTACCAGGTTTCCGCGACGGATGCGCGATTGGTCGCGGTGCGTCCCGCTTCAGTGGTGACCCGACTTAGCGTCGACCATAGCGCGGAGCGGGTCGCGTTGATCGATGATTGTGATCTGCTCTGTGTCCTGTCCATCGGTGGGCCAGCCGCCGCCCGGGTGGTCAACAGCGGCGTGCATCCCTTCAAACGCCCACAGGCGGAAGATATTTCAGCGTTGCTTATTGAATTGCAACGGGTATTGGCCGGCGATCCACCGCCCTGGCTAGCCCGGATTATGGGGCGCACGGTGCCTGAGCGATTTTTGGCCGAGATGGAGGAGGCGTCATGATCACTCCCTACCAACTCGACGATATTGCCGAATGGGCGGAAACGCACGGTGTGGATGACGCCGCGCTCAGTCACTTGCGCCAGGCGTATCCCGGTGTGCACTTCACCCAGTGTCTGGACGACGACATCAACCATGCCGAACCGGCGTTGCAAGGCAACGGGATCAATCTGTATCTGGTAGATGGTCGCCAGCATTGTCTGCGCCTGACCGATGATCTTGAGAACGCGACCGGGGTCGTGCTGGCCGTGGTCACTGAAGACTGTGTTGAGTCCTGATTAAAAATCATCGTTTAACTTAATGAGGTAATCCCCATGGCCAAGATTGGTTTGTTCTACGCCACTGACACGGGCACGACCCGCAAAATTGCCAAGCGGATCAAGAAGCAGTTTCTGGACGAGGAGCTGGCGCTGTTTGATATGGCGAAAACCACGCCGGACGCCATGCTGGATTGCGAAGCGCTGATCATCGGTACGCCCACCCTCGGTGATGGTGAGTTGCCGGATCCCCTGACCGAGTTCCTGGGGCAACTAGAAGCGCGTCATCTGGAAGGGAAACCCATTGCCCTGTTCGGACTGGGCGACCAAGTGGGTTACCCCACCGAATTCGTCGATGCGATGGGCATTCTGCACAAGAAACTCCGGAAGCTCGGCGCTAACTTGATCGGCAATTGGCCGGTTGACGGCTACGAGTTTGAGAAATCCAAGGCGCTACGTGATGGTGAGTTCGTCGGTCTGGTGCTCGACCAAGATAACCAGGCGGATTTAACCAACGAGCGCATCGAGGAATGGCTGGAATTAGTCAAGCCGGAATTGCTGGGCATGGCGGTAGCCGTGTGAATGGGAACCGCTAAGACCCTATTGGAAATCACCTTAGCCTCGGGCCGTTAACTCCATGAAAGCCGCTGACCTTGCTGCATTACGTGATGAGCCGGCCTGCGCCCATAACGCGCAGGCAAAATTGGGTTGCGCCCGGCCCACGCCCGGCGCAGCAGCAGGCGGTTGCGCGTTTGATGGCGCGCAGATTTCGCTGCTACCGATTGCCGATGTCGCTCATATTGTGCATGGACCGATTGCCTGCGCTGGGGATTCCTGGGACAACCGGGGCACGCAGTCCAGTGGCCCGGCGCTCTTCAAACTCGGGATGACCACCGATTTGAATGAGCAGGATGTGATCATGGGGCGCAGCGAAAAACGCTTGTTTCATGGCATCAAGCAGGCGATTGACCGCTATTCCCCGGCGGCGGTCTTTGTCTACAGCACCTGCGTCACCGCATTGATCGGCGACGATCTGGACGCGATCTGCAAGGCGGCGGCTGAACGCTGGGGCGTTCCGGTCATTCCCATTGACGCCGCGGGCTTCTACGGCAGCAAAAACTTCGGTAACCGGATTGCCGGTGAAGCCATGATCAACTGCGTCGTCGGTGGTCGGGAACCCGAACCGCCGCCGGTGGATCCCGCCCGGCCTGAACTCAAAGTTCACGATATTAACTTGATCGGCGAGTACAACATCGCCGGTGAGTTGTGGAACACCCTGCCCTTGTTCGATGAACTGGGGTTGCGGTTGCTGTGTTCGCTGTCCGGCGATGCCCGGTTCCGGGAAATTCAAACCATGCACCGCGCTGAGGTGAACATGGTGGTGTGTTCCCGCGCCATGCTCAACGTCGCCCGCAAACTACAGGAACGCTTCGGCACGCCCTGGTTTGAAGGCAGCTTTTATGGCATCAGCGATGTGTCCGCCGCGCTGCGTCAATTCGCGGCGGTGCTCAATGATCCCGATTTGACCCAGCGCACCGAAGCCCTGATCGCCCGCGAGGAAGCTTATACCCATGCCGCATTAGCGCCGTGGCGGGAACGACTGCGCGGCAAACGGGTGTTGCTCTACACCGGTGGGGTCAAGTCCTGGTCTATCGTGGCCGCCTTGCAGGAACTGGGCATGACGGTGGTGGCGAGCGGCGCCAAGAAATCGACCGAGGAAGACAAGGCGCGGATTCGGGAATTGATGGGCGAGGATGCGGAGTTGATTGAGGACGGTAATCCACGCGGTTTGCTTGATCTGGCTCGCACTCACCACGCCGATCTGCTGGTGGCGGGTGGTCGCAATCTGTACACCGCGCTCAAGGCTCGCTTGCCGTTTGTGGACGTGAATCAGGAACGGGAACACGGTTACGCCGGCTATCGCGGCATGATCACCCTGGCGCAGGAATTGGCTCGAACCCTGGAAAGTCCGATTTGGGAGGCGGTGCGACGCCCCGCACCCTGGCATGAACTCCCCTCGCTCAGCGGGAAAGGGGTTGGGGGTGAGGGCGTTGATCTCCCCTCGCCCAGTCGGAGAGGGGTTGGGGGTGAGGGCGTTCAACGTCTGGAGGCCGCTCATGGCTGAAATTATCCGCCGCAGCAAGCCACTCTCGGTCAGTCCACTGAAAAGCAGTCAGCCGCTTGGCGCGAGTCTGGCGATGCTCGGCCTGAACCGGGCGATTCCGCTCTTGCACGGCGCTCAGGGTTGTACCGCGTTCGCCAAGGTGTTTCTAGTCCGTCATTTCCGCGAGCCGATTCCGTTGCAAACCAGCGCTCTGGATCCGATCAGCAGCATCATGGGCGCGGATGACAGTCTGTTAGCCGGTCTGCGCACGGTTTGCGAGAAACACCATCCTGCGGCAGTCGGGCTGTTGACCACCGGCCTGACCGAAACGCAAGGGACTGATATTCACCGGGTGGTGAAAGATTTCCGCGAACGCTACCCGGAATTTCAGACGGTGCGCATCGTTCCCGTGAATACCCCGGATTTCAACGGCTGTCTGGAAAGTGGCTTCGCCGCTGCCGTGACCGCGATGATCGCTGAATGGGTTCCACCGATAAGCTACCCCGCCTCAGTCAAGGCCGGGAAAATTCGCAGCCCGTCCCGGTTAATTAACGTGCTGTGCGGTTCCTCGCTGACGCCGGGTGATCTGGAAGCCTTGCGCGAGTTGATCGAGCAGTTCGGCTTGCATCCGGTGTTGCTTCCCGATTTGTCGGATTCGCTGGACGGGCATCTGGACGCTGAGGATTACCACCCGCTCACGACGGGCGGAACCCCGCTGGCCGCGTTCACCACCTTGAGCGATGCGGTTGCGACGCTGGTCATCGGCGCTTCGCTGGATCGCGCTGCCACGTTGTTGCAGGAGCGTACTGGCGTACCTACGCACCGGTTCCCGCATTTATTCGGGCTGGAAGCGACCGACCGGTTAGTGATGACGCTGGCGGGAATTACCGGTCAACCGGTTCCCGCGACCGTGGCGCGGCAACGGGCGCAATTGCAGGACGCGATGCTCGACACTCACTTTTTGCTCGGTCAGGCGCGGATCGCTATCGCCGCTGATCCTGATCTACTGAGCGGTTTTAGTCAGTTGCTGGTGGAAATGGGCGCAGAAATCGTCGCAGCGGTGACGTCGGCTAATACGCCTACTCTGGCGCACTTGCCGCTGAAGCAGGTGCACATCGGCGATTTGGACGACCTGGAAACCCTGGCGCGGGAGCGAGAAGCCGAACTGGTGATTGGTAGTTCCCATGCGCTGGACACGGCTAACCGGCTGGATTTACCGCTGCTGCGTGCCGGTTATCCGCTCCACGACCAGTTCGGCGGCTATCAACGCGCCTGGATCGGTTACCGGGGTGCACGGCAGGCGTTGTTCGATTTGGCGAACGCATTGATGAGCCATGCTGAACACGCGGTCGCGCCCTATCACTCGATTTATTCACTCAAAGCCGACGACCGGCGGGAGGCAGGGCATGGCGTTACTCAGGCATCTGCGCATTCTGGCTGGCGGCATTAGGGAACGCAGCATGATGCCAACCATCAAGGCCGCCTTCGCCACCAGTGACCGCCATCGCGTCGACCAACACTTTGGCGCGGCCAGCGGCCTCCTGATTTACGCAGTGACCGCGGAACAGGCGAGCCTGATCGAATTTGCCCAGTTCGGCGCACTCGACCAGGATCGCCATGAAGACAAACTCGCTGCCAAGCTGGCGCTATTACACGGTTGCGCCGTGGTGTATTGCGAAGCGATTGGCGGCTCGGCCATCCAGCAACTGCTGAGTATCGGCGTGCAACCGCACCGCGTGGAGTCCGGCACGGCCATTCCCGCGCTCCTGGCGGAATTGCAAGCAGGGCTGCGCAGTGGTGCACCCGCCTGGCTGAATCGCAGCATCGCCCGGCAGCGCCAGACCCACGACCGGGCTGAGGGGCGATTCGCCGCGATGGAAGCGGAAGGTTGGCAGGATTAACAAGTTCATTAAAGCAAGCGAGGTATGTAGCATGGGCGCAGAACAAACCATTACCGGCCTGACACGGGGTGGCACTTCTTGGGTTCCCCAGTTCGCCGTTGCCCTGGATGAGGCAAAATGCATCGGCTGCGGCCGTTGTTACAAAGTCTGCCCACGCGATGTGTTGACCATCGTGCAGCGGGCGATTGATGACGTCGATCTGGATGATGAAGACGATGAAGATGAAGATGACGACAGCGACAATTCCTTTATGACACTCTCCAATCCCATGGATTGCATTGGTTGCGAAGCCTGCTCGCGGGTCTGCCCCAAGGCCTGCTTCACCCATGCCACGGGTGCGCTGGCGGCGTAGGTAGGGACTATGGGGAACCGCCATCGCCCAAGGGTTGCTCCAGGGCGGCGGCGGGGTCGGGAATAACGGCGATGACGGGACCGGCCAGAAGTTAAAGCAAGTTTGGCACCGACCGCCGTTTTGCCACAGATTAGCGACTGAACCACAGTCAGATCGCATCCAGAGGGCTGACCACGCCGCGACCGCCGCGATTGAGGACGTGGGTATAAATCATCGTCGTGCTCACGTCTTTATGGCCGAGCAATTCCTGGACGGTGCGAATGTCGTAGCCCGATTCCAGTAAATGCGTCGCAAAACTGTGGCGCAGGGTATGGCAATGGACAGGCTTGGCCAGACGTGCAGCAGTTGTGGCCTGTTTTACAGCTTTCTGTAGGCTGTTCTCGTGCAAGTGATGACGGCGAACCGCCCCACTGCGCGGGTCAACGGAGAGTCGTCCACTGGGAAAGACATACTGCCAGCCCCACTCGGTGGCGGCGTTCGGATACTTCCTAGCCAAAGCCGATGGGAGATACACCTCACCGTGGCCTTGGGAGAGATCCTCTTCATGCAGCGCCTTGACCTTTTGCAGGTGGATACGCAACGGTTCAAGAAGTTTTTCTGGTAAGGGGGTCAGCCGATCCTGTTGACCCTTGCCCTCCCTCACCGTGATTTGGCGATAGGCAAAGTCGATATCTTTGACGCGCAACCGCAAACACTCCATCAACCGCATCCCGGTTCCATACAACAGCGACGCCATCAACTGATGAGTTCCCGGTAACTGATCGAGTAGTCGCTGAACCTCACCACGGGTCAGGACTACGGGCAACCGGCTCGGTCGTTTAGCCCGGACGAAACCGCCCAGATCGCCCAGAGGTTGCTCCAAGGCGTGGGCATAGAAAAACAGCAGGGCATTGAGCGCCTGATTCTGGGTACTGGCCGCGACATTGCCCTGCACCGCCAGCGTTTCCAAGAATGATACAACATCAGCAGCGCCCGCAGTGCGCGGGTCCCGATCATGGATAAAGGCCAGGAACCGCTCGGCCCATGATCGATAGGCGGTTTCAGTGCGGATCGAGTAATTGCGCTGCCGGATCACCGTCACTAACCGGTCAATCGCGGCTTCATTTTGTACGGCAACTGCTTCCGGGATAGGTGTCGCCTCACTGGCCGGATGCAGTAAGGCTGGCGGATTGGAGACTCGTGCGATGGTCGGATGGTTTGATGACAAGGTTTGTGCAGAATCTCGCCAGAAATTCCAGTCTACCTCATGCAACCATGGTACGCCGACCAGTTCAAACAGTTTCTGTATAGCATCCACTGTTTGCCGAAATTGCCAATCGTTAATTCTGCCTATCCTGCCCAGATCAGCGAAATACTGGTGAACATTGCCGGGCGTATGTTCCGCCAGACGTAGCCCCGTAGCCGCACGAATATAAGCCTCGGCATGGTTCACATACCAACGGTCGGCAGGCGAGTTGATGCCGTATTGATGCAGCAATTCCAAGTATCGGTTCCAAAAACGACGAATAGCATCGGTCGGGGTTGACAACGTATTATCCATAGGCTAACGTCTGGGTATCAGATGAGTAAAAATTCAGGGGCTTAATATTATGCAGAAATCCAGCATAGAAGGATATGCAGATTCTGTCTAGCCCGATATTGGCTCATTCTGTATACTCAACAGTTAGGCGTTTATAAAGTTATGCCCCATGAGGAGTATTTGTGATTAATCATGATGAAATAAAAAGCCATATTACCGGCGTCCTTGACAAGAAAACTGGAAAAGAGGTTGTTGAAGAAAAAATTGACGACATTGATTCTGGAGAT